>DXJA01000415.1 GCA_019056875.1 Candidatus Jordarchaeum madagascarense | reverse complement strand
TATGCTATGTATCAGCGTACCTTTTTCCCAAAAGTAAACATAGGGATAGGAATCATTTTTATTATAGTTGACTTGAGCTTTATAGTTATAAGGAACTCGGTGACCGAGTGGTCAGTTTTCTTCTTAGTAGTGATATGGCTCCTAGCAGTAGGAGTACACATGATTATAAAACGCAACGTGACAGAAGTCTAAGCAGCAAAAGCCCTAAAATAACCCTACGGTTATAACTACATCCTTAATCTCTCTACTTTTTTATTACCAAAAAAATAAGCAATACGCATTCCCTTATTTTTTATTAAATTTAGTATCAAATCTCTAAAGATAATAATTTAAATGAGCTATAAAATGAACTATATATAGCGGAATCGAATTTTGAATTAAATATGAGGTGTTTTTGAAGTGAAGAAAACCGTAGAGATAAATCCCAAGATGACACTTTTTGGCGGGGCGCTGGCAATTGTAGCTATGACGTTTACGGTTATTTTCATATCAACCTGTGTAATCTTTTACACTATTTCTCCCTGGAGACCCTTCTTTTTCTGGATCTTCGTATTTCCCATTCCAAATTTCGGTTATAGTATACCGAACCAGTTTCTCAGCGAATTAGGGGTAGGACCCACCGCGGCCATTTACAATTATGGCTTAATAATAACCAGCATATTATGTATTCCCATATTTCCAATAGTATGTAGACTTCTGAAGAAAACCATCATTGCCAGAATAGCGACAATACTGGGAATTACAGGCTGTATTGCCCTCATAGGTGTGGGAATCTTTCCCATGCACATTCCGGGACCACACGGCCTTTTCTCGTTCGCCTTCTTTGCACTAACGGGTTTGGCAATAATCACTGCAAGCATCGCCATGTATCGGGGCGAATTCTTCATAAGGTGCATAGCGAAGCTAGGTATAGCAGTAATTATAGGCGACATAATTCTGCTAATTCTAGGGAATCCCTTATCGGAATGGGGCACAACCATCCTGTTCATAATCTGGGTCTACGCCGTTGGATTACAGATGCTGCTCAAAAGGAACTTAACACAAATCTAGAACGCTTTAAAAACTTACCAATTTCTTTTTTTGGAATTTAGCTTTTCCATACAAATTTTTTAATACCTTTTTTCTCATTTTCAAAATCAGTTCGCATTCTTCGGATTTAGAGGTGTGAATGAATAATGGTTCAGACGTTCCTTGGTGGATGCGGGTTATCCTTTATACAATAAATTGGAAGAGTACCGAGGTAAAAACAAGTTCACTATAGTTGAAAAACGGGTTAGAAAAACGTTAAGAAAAAAGGATAGTGTAATTAAATAAAAGCGGATTAAGGATATGCAAATTCTCTCAGCAACCGATTTAGGCAGATAAATGTTTGATAAACGCATCTGCCACGAATTCAATAGCGCCTCCTGCAACGGTAAGTAGGAAGCTCAGTAGTAAATCTAGTAATACATTCCCAAAAATCTTACAGTATTCGATTCCTAGAATATGATTGAGGGGACCAAGGATGATGGCTATGCCTATCATGCCTGTGACTAGCAGAAACATTCCAAAACCTCTCACAACCATAAGACCGATGACCCTTTTGTCCTTCACCGGAGCAGAAAGTGCTGATTTCCAATCTTTTTTCTTAGCCATAATTTTCACCTATACTTTTGTTTAATTAATTATAATTATATATTGAATCTGGTTAAAAGATTTTACGGTTGAAGAACTGGGCGCCTAGCTTGTGGATTTTTTGCTGTTAATTTGTTAGTTGGAGGGTTCGGAGGGTTTTTAGGTTGAAAAAATTGTTGAGTTTAAAAAGGAAAAATTGGATAAAATTAGGAGCCATGTTACGGAGAGATGTTCTTTGTTGGAAAACGGTGTTTACTATTTTTGGCTCACGAGAAGTTATCCCTGGGGCGATATTGGCCGCTCAATAACTCAATGGGTTTACGTGGGTTTGAATGCAAAAATCTGTGATTATGGACAGATTGCATTCGCTGCAAATATTTCGTATATTACTAGGCAGCCTTGGGGTTATACCTGTAGGTCTTCGACCAGTTTTAAGGAAGAGAATAGGAGCAATTTTTCGGTTCAGGAACAGTTAGAATTGATAAGAGGAGATATTAAGAAACAGGTACAGTTGCATGAGCTTGCAGCCCATCTTAGACCACTTGAAAGCATTAAGTATTGGAGTTCTGAACTCCAGTCTCTTCTTGAGGAATATTTGGAGATTGAGGAGGAGGCCTACCAGGAAGGTTTGAAGAGGAAATGTGAGTGGTTAATTAAATTCATCGGGGAAAATAATATAGATTTATATGAAGAGGGTTTGAAGTTCTCAATTGAATCCTATGGGAGAAGTAGAGCTACCCGTGTAAGAGTGGATGTTCCTCGCGACTTCAAGAATCCGGCGACGGAGTGGTTGATTCGCAGAATTTCGATAAAGCCCAAGGATCGGGGAAGGGTTAGAAGAATCCAGCCCCCGGATGTGGTGCTTTTCTACCCGGTTTTTAAGGTGTTAATAAAGAATATTGAAGAGCTGGCTCATTCCCTGAATATTGAGCCGGATATTAATCGGCGTTGGGGGTCTCTGTGAGGTGAGTGACTATTTTATTTTAGAGGTTGATTTACCAATACATCCTTACCAAGGAATAGTGGGCTGTTTTCAGACAGACTGGTCCAGTTGGCTTGAACCGCAATATAATTACTTTTTCACAAGAGATTCCCCAATTTCTTATGACATTTTTCCAGGGGACATAGTTTTGTGTGAATCCTCAGGGATTTACCGGTGTGATGCAGGGGAAGTGATAATGCCGGTGAAAAGATTCACAGCAGAAGAACTGGTTGCCTACTTCAAAAGTAATCCAGAAATAGAGATACGAGCCTGGGATTTGACACATAAGAAGGAATCCCCACTCCACACTGCTAGAGATTTTTTCAGAACCCTAAAAACTTTGGGAGCAGAGCAAGACTATAACACCGCAGCCATTAAGAATCTTATCCGCATAGTGAGCCAAGCGGTCAAGATGCCCAGTCAGCAGTTTATTTTTCCGCACATCAAAATCAAAATTTTGGAGTTGATCCTAGAGCAGCTTAACCCAATTTTTATCGAAAAAATGATTGAAAAACTGGGTTCCCAAGTTAGAAGTCTTCCCGTAGATCAATTATTCAGTTTTGTTTTTCCAAGATTGCAACTGGCAGTTCCCGAATATTGGACAACTATTGATCTCCTTGATAAAATTGAGGAAGACCCGGTGCAGGCCGGGGATAAGGCGGTAATGCAAATGGTTCGGAAAGTGCTTTTGGAAGATTTTAAAGGTTGGCTCGAGTCAAAGCTGAAGAAAAAGAAGGGGACTGAAAATATTGATTTGAAATGGTTGTCAGGGGGTGATTTTTCGGATATTAAGAGCAAAATTCTCCAAGCTAGGGTGTCTGAGGTGGAAAGGTCTCCGATTCAGGTTAGGGGTGAGAAGAAAGTAGAATACGACGTTTCAGGACTCAGGAGCACGGTGATTGGTAAAAAGCTTTTTGAATCCTTGAAGATTTCTGAGGAAAAAACTTGGGTAGATCAATCAATGTTCAATCTGATTCAGGCAGCTCTCCGCAGGTTTGGCATTAAATTGAAACTTGTTGAATCATCCTCAAATGAGGTGTCCAAAGAAGATTAGGTGATGTGAAAATGCCCAAAAAAGGAAGTAAAAATGAAATTGTTGAATCCAACCTGAAAAATAAGAATGATGGGAGTAAATTTCTGGAATTGTTTGAAAAGTCCGTTATATCGTCTGAGTATCTTGAGGAAGACCAGCTCATAATTGAGGACCAGTACGAGATGGCTTATGAGGGAATAATGGATGCATATAATGCAGGATTGTATGCTGGTCTAATAGGGCCGGTGGGTGTGGGTAAAACAGCCTTGTGCCGGAAAATAGCACAGGATTTGAAGAGAGGATTCTACTGGGTTACATTCTCTGACTTGGTGAGGCCCAGCACGCTGATCGGGTCTTTTGATCCTACTTTGGTTTTCAAGGTAGGATATTCCCCTAAATCCTTTGTTCCGGGGCCATTTACACTCGCCTGCTTGGAGGGTGCAGTGTTTCTGGCCAATGAGTTCAATAGGGGAGACGAATACGTTCTGAACTCTCTCCTAGATGCTCTGGAAGAGAAAAGATTGTATATTCCACAGCTGAGAACTTGGATTAAGGTGCATGAAGACTTCTTTTTCATATCCGCGATGAATCCTGTGGAATTAAAGGGCACACGGAGCCTCCCACAAGCTATAAAAGACCGAATAAAGGTCTGGTGCCGGTTAACCTATCCTTCAAGAAAAACTGAGGAAAAAATTGTTCTCTCCAAGTGTCCCGAACAAGAACTAGACAGGAATGCATTGGATCTGATACTGGATCTGGTGCAAAGGTGCCGGTCTTATCAGAAGATAGAAAAGCCGCCCAGCATCAGGAGTTCTATCGGGATGGCTAAAATGTTAATTTCTAGAATGCACCGTGAAAACATCACAAAGCCTACCAACGATTTAATTGCACAGGTCGCGTCACTGATTCTTCCAGAGGCGATTGATGTACTCCCGGGATTGAACCCGGTGGAAGTAGTAAGAGAACTGTGTGTCGAGGTACTGGGCTTTGGTTAACATAAATCTTCAAGACTTGTTTGGGACGCTTCCCCCAGCCCAGTTCTCATCAGTATTCTGCTCCGAGATGAGACGCCGCGACAAGGTACAAAATGCGGTAAGTACCAGACAGGCAATAGCCATAACAAAGCTCCTTATGGCAACCTGTTTTAGAAAAGGCAGCACCAATCTTAATCCTGACGACTATGTCCGTGCTGCCGTTATCTCAACAGCACCCGAAGATCAGGAGATTGCCAGAGAAGTTGCATTGGATATTCTTTTTCCGAGACTGCAAATTGGAGTTCCTGTAACTCAAGAATTGGTTGATAAAAAGAAAAAAGAGGGAAAAAAGTTGCTTTCGCAGTTAGTGACAGAAACCACTACTGATGACGAGTTTGATAAGGAGGTTTTAACCAAAGAGGCCTTAGATGGGCTCGCCAATTTTTTAGGGGAAATGGCCTGCGATTTTGAACTAGGTAATAAAGCTCTGGAGGATGCTAATGAGGACGCAGTTGATGAACTGGACTTTTATTTCAAGGCGATTAGTAAGTGGAAAAGCGAAAACCAACCTTATCAAGCTTTAATTAATTTCCTAGAAGACCCTACAGAGATTCTCTTTCACCAGATTAGGAGCCTCTCCGAATTAGTTGAATATCTGAGTCAAAAACTGCTCTCAAGCATAAACAATATTCCTGCTCAGGGACTCAGCGTAATCCCCTTTTCGAACGTCACTGAAAGCATTCTAAAAAATTCATCCAACCCGATTGAAAAGGCAGTTGCACAACACGCCCTAGACATGTCCGGTCAATTCCAAGAAGCTGTGGAAAAAATGCTTGCGTCAAACCCGGTGGATCTCTCTAAAGTTGCCAAAGCGTTATTTGACTCTGGTACAATGGGTAGTGAAATTTTCAGGGAGTTGGTAGAAAGAGCTGCAATGCAGTCAAAAATCAGTTCCGATATTTACAATGTAATCAAAAACTCAGAGCTCATGACCGAAAAAATTAAAAAAAAGCTGTTTGACTTAATCGGCAATGAACCCTCTCTTACTAGAGCACTCGAAATTACAAGGTCACTGGATAATATGCTCGGAGAGCCCATCACTGTAGAATTTTTGAAAAAAGCTATCGCCACTCCCGAACTTGAGAAAAAAATATCCTACCAGACACTGCCCTACATTCCATTTTACGGTAAAGAGATTGAAAACGCCATCGTCCAGTCCTACCAGAAGGAGAGAACCAGTCTCAAATCAGGAAACAGAACCGCGGACTTTAAAGAAATCTTTAACGATGTTTTCGAAGTCTCCAAGCGGACTAAAATCCCATATTATTCAAGAATTTTGAAAGAAATTCTGGACAGGGCGGGAAACGATTGGATGGTTTCTATAAACGCAAGACAGACCTTTCTGAATACTGGGCACCAGCTCGTCCAGCGGGGAGTAAATCTAGATAAGAATGAGATTATGGGTCACGGATTGAAAATCGGATGCTTGGAAAATGAAGTCTATGAACTAATCTACTCGGACTTTGAAATGTTTCTCAAATCCATTAAAAAAGGGGACAAAGACTTTCACGGCTATCAAAACATTCTCAAAAGATTAAATATTGACGCCAATCAGCTCAAATATGCAACCGAAACCGCTTTTGAGAGCAACAATAGGGAAGCCATAGCTGCTATTGTCTCGGAAAATCTCAAAATGGCCAGCGATGTAGCTCAGAGTAGAAATTCTGCTGATCTGCTGCTCTCAGCACTGACCGCGGGTCCCGGGGAAGATCTGCTTAAACAATGGTTCATATCTAGAGACCGTATCCCCAGGGGAATGAGAGAAAAAATGAAGAAAGTTCTGAATAACATTGTGATATCAACGGCAATGGATATGGCGAGAATGAAACTGGGAGCCGCGGAGTCAGGATTAATGGCATCCACCCAGACCCGCCCCTATCGGGAAGGTGACGAATTTGACCAAATCAACATCGAGGAAACACTTGAGAACCTCATATCGATAGGCAAAGAATTAAACCAGATTGTCCCCGAAGATTTCATAATGCATAACCTCAAAAAAGGCAGGGTCGCCTTACTGGTGCTCCTGGACATATCTGGGTCGATGAGCGCTGTGGAGCGCTTATCTTACTGCTCCCTACTGGTTACAATGCTGCTATCCCGTCTAAAAGAGCAAGAGATAGCTTTTGCAATATTTGAGTCAGACACCCACGTGATAATAGAATTCCAGGACGAAAAGCCAGAAATCGATCTTGTTATCGATGAGCTACTAGACATAAAAGCACGGGGAGGTACGGTGATTAACAGAGCACTCTCATGGGCATATGATCAATTCAAAAAAATAGACGAAGAGAAACTATACTTTGTCGTGGCGAGTGATTTTGAATTGTACTACGATGTATCCGAACTGGAGGCTTTCAAGGGTATCCAGAAATTGAGACCAAAAACATATATCATATCTCCGGCTCGTGCCATAAATACTGGAGAACTAGAATACTGGACAAAAGCTTTGGGGGGATACACAGTCAAATTAGAGAATGAAAAAGACATCATAGATGCTGTGTGCAGGATTATCTCAAACCGTTAAACCAGAATAAATGGTAATGAAAAAAAGAGATGCCAATTTATTTGGCAATCTCTCTAATTCTGAAAATTCAAGTACTCGCTAGTTTTTTACAAATTTCTACTGCTTCATTGGCGTCGTGTCCGTAGTGGTCGGCGCCATACCGCTCTACCGTTTCTGGTGAAACTGCTGCTCCCCCTAGGACGATTTTAACGTTTTCTCTTAGACCCTTATCCACAATGGCTTTTATGGTTGCGGATAGTCCCTCATACGCGGGAGTTAATAGGATGGATAAGCAGACAATTTTTGCGTCGCTTTCTTTAATTGCTTGAATCACCTTTTCGGGAGGCACATCAACACCTAGGTCGATAACATTGAAACCGTTTCCTTTCAGCATCACTGAAACCAAGTCTTTTCCAATGTCGTGGAGATCCCCTTGTACAGTTGCTGTAATAACAGTGCCTTTGTAACCGCTTTTTTCCTTCTTCAGCAATGGTTCCAGAACAGAGATTCCCTGCTTGATTACCTCACCTGCCATTACGAGTTCTGGGAGGTAAAATTCGCACTTGTCAAACTTTTCTCCGGCGAGTTCGGCACCGGGTCTTATTCCCTTCTCTATGATTTCTGTGGGCTTGACTCCAGAGTCTAGTGCTTTTTTGATGTAGTCCTTAATTTTGTCGGTCTCGAATTCAAGTATGCTTTTTTTAATCAATTCAAACTGATCCGCCATCTTATTCAGCCTCCTCGTCCTATGGGATAAACTCCATACTTTTTAGTGGTTTCAACCATCCACCTCAGGTTCTCCGGTCTCACAGCAGGGTGTATGTTTGTTGAGGATACCATGTATCCACCTCCGGGACCCGCTATTTCTATGGCTTTTTTGACCGCCGCCTCTACTTCTTTCTGACTCCCCTTCGAAAGTATATATTCGACATCAATGTTCCCAAGTAGGCAGATTTTATTTCCCACCTGCTGTTTAATCTTTGCCAAATCCATTCCCGCAACTGGATCAAGGCTATGCAGTCCGTCGAAGCCAGCTTCAACTATAAGGTCTAACACCCCCATTAGGTTTCCGTCACTATGCAGGATGCACTTTCCCCCATGATCATGAGCGGTTTTGGTTAACTTCTTAAAACAGGGAAGAAGAAGTTTCCTCATATCTTCGGGGCGCATCATGGTTCCCGACTTATAGGCCAAGTCTTCAGAATCGGTCCAAACTTCCACTCCCGCATCAAAGCTGGCCTTAATTAGCTCGCAAATAAGGTCGGTTTGGAACTCGAAGCGTTTCTGTATGTAGGAAGGGTTCTTTAATAATTGTCGAGAGAACTCCACTATACCCATACTCTGCCAGGTTGACTCAAACACTCCTAGAAAATCATTAGTACCCATAACGAATATTTTGTCCTTATACTTATTGTAAATTTCACTAGTGAATTCATGCCACTCTTCAGCTAGCGTCTCCGCATCCGGTTTATTCCACTCCTCCCAAACTTCGGGACTGGTTATAAGCCCCTCTCTATAAAAGGGGAAAATGTTTCCCTCATTGTTTCGTATTTCCCAGATTCTGCCCCAAGGATCTATAAATTCCTTATCATTCCTAAAAGTTAGAGGGACGATGCCAATCTGAGTGGCGTCAAAACCTAACTTTATTGATGCTTCCACTATTCTGGAGAATATTTCGGTTTCTAGGGCGGCTAACCCTTCTGTAAGTTTCTCCGCATAATTATCAGGGTACTGCTGTTTCATAAGCTCCACGAGTTGGAAGTCATTTATCTCAGGTTTTCCCAAAACTTTGTCCACGTTATTGGCGTCAAGAGCTATAATGTGGGTTGGAACTCTATCCGATTCCTCTATTTCCAACGCTGTCAAAACTCGCTCCCTAAAATCCATCAAAACACCTCACCAAGAATGAACAGGGTGTATAAAGATTATTTTTAGTGCTTATCTTTTTTTGGTTTCCTAAAGGAGATAATAGTGGAGGCTGAGTGACTGTAGATGTTTAGCTCAGCCTTTTAGTGCCTCAAATATTAATTTCAAGAAATCTTTCTGTTTTTGCTACTACTACCCGTCCCCTTTTATTAACGAATTGATAAAATTTAATAACCAGCAGTGCTTCAAGAGATGCATGCCCACTTGGTTTACCATTGCGAAAAACGAGTATCGGTTGATTACTGCTGGGACACGTAATTATAGAAAATTTGTTCTGCCATTACTAGTCGCCGTACCAGTGATTGCATTTCTAGTGGTAATACAAGTCGGGAATAGTATTTTTATTTCTAATACCTCCATGAGGCTTTTTAGGAGCTTTTTAGGAATTTCAAGCACAGTTATACCCTCTTTGTATCCACAGATTGACGTTACACTAGTGATTGGTCAGTTTATTTCTCTTCTCAGCTTCTTCTTTCCCATCATTGGGGGTTTAGCGAATGTTCTGAGAGAAATAGGTTCGGAGAACATGGACATTCTTTACTCTAGCCCGATAAAGCCTAAGCACATTTTTTTCGGAGGACTCCTAATCAACCTGTTTCCCATTCCGATAATCCTTTCATTTTTCAGCATTGCTCTCATGCCGGTTATAATTGAGTATGGATATCCCGGTCCCCTGTTTCCGATTTCCGTGGCGTTAACAGTGGTTTTGCTCTATATCACAGGGCTCTGGATAGGATTGCTCTTATCCGCTTATTTGAAGGTGAGAAGCCAGAGTTCCCCAAAATACCGAGATTTAGCAAAAGCGGTAATTGTTATCACGGCTGTTATAATGGGTTTGGCTTTCTTTGTATTTTCCAGCTCTCAAATAGCAACTCTTAATATGTGGTTTTCACCCACAACCTGGACCTCAAATATAATCTATTACTCTGTAACCAGAACAAATCTTACCTTTATTGAGTATCCGGGATTCTTTCATTATCCGGTTTTTCTCACACCGGACCCACTAACCAGTTTAGCTTTGCTGGTAGTGTTTTTGAGCGCAGTATTTTTGTTGGGTGTATTTCTTGTTCGTAGAATTAAGCGGCTTGACTTTATCGGCGAAGGTATAGTGACTCTAAAGGCGGAGGAAAGGGGGTATAAGTTTCTGCGTAGATTATTTCCCACCAAGCTGGGCAGATTAGCGGTTGTTCAATTGAAAGAATTTTTCAGAGACCCCGAGAGCCTGACCAGAGTTATAACCGTTTTTCTCCTCCCCATAATACTGTATTTCTTCGCAGTAACTAAACTAGTGTCTAGCTTCTATTCAAATACGGATCCACTGAGTCTACTTACTTCCCCGGGTATAGCTTTTCTTTTCATCATAATGGTTGGTACGATGATTGGTCAGATTGAGGCTACACAGATGACGGTTAAGGGGAAGCTCATCCTCTTGACTTATAAAAAGGCTCCTAACGGAATCAGAATGCTGGTTCTCTCAAAGTTTGTGGAAATGCTCATAGTGGGGTTACCAATGGGGTTGATTTCGGGAATGATCTTCCAGATAGCTTTGGGAAGCCGAAGTCCAGGCATCCACGTGTTGGTTCCAGTGATGCTTTTTATGGTGACTATAAGCTGTGCTGTGGCATTAGGTGTGTATAGTACGCGCCCGGTTCTGCAAGAGGAGAGCGGAGGACACCTGCTGAATTCCACCCTAATCGGAGTCCTAGTTGCCCTAATAGGGTGGTTTATGTTGTTATTCGCAGTTTACCCATGGGTACTAAACGTAATCAGTTCCTACTCCACGCTAGGAGGTATACTCCAAATCTTTCCGTATAGTTCCAACCTGATTCTGTCAATCTTTTCCGTGTCTCCCCTAATACCGACGGGGGGTGGAGTTCTCATAGCAATAATTATTGGCATTGTTGCAGCGTATTTTTCTCTCAAAATCGGGATATCAAAAATGGTTCAACGTGAATAATAAGCGTTAAACATTCTCAAAACTATAATTCGAAAATCAGCTATAACATCTAGCAAAAGTATTCTGACTAAAAAATCTTTTGGACAATTTTGGTGGCAAAAGTTTTTTCTGAATTACTCGAGTTAGAACACTTCAAAGATTCAACTTAATACATTCCACAATTTTGCAGATTTTCTTTATACAGAGGGTGTAAATGATTTAAGGAAAAGAACCCAGAAGATTTTTGCAACTTTTCCTCAAAGGAAAATATATATAACAGAAAAAATAGAAAAAGTATGTTATACTCCACAGAGGGTATAATCGAGGATAAAGGAAAGTGATATGGACTGGATGATATCTAATTAAGTTTGGAATTTTTAAGATGTTACTCTACATGATGTTTAAAAATTGCTTGGGGTGATTATCCTGAGTTCAAAGGAAATTGAGCGTTGTGAAAAAGAGCTTGAAGATGCTGAAAATACGGCGCGAATAGGAAATTTTGGTAAGGCCGCTAAGAAGTATTTTAATGCAGCTGAGTTGTGTAAAAAAGTTGGCTGGGATAATGAAGCTATAGAGGCATTGTTCCTCGCCTACCTCTACCCCTGCAATCAAGACGCGAAGGAAGGAAGAGACCTATTTGAAACAGAATCTCTTAGATACTTTGTTCAACACTCTTACAAGCTTCCCCAAATGAAAGTTATGGCATACATGCCAGGGGGGCTCTACGGCGAATTCGACACCAAGAGGCTCCTTACCGAAGCTAGAGGGATTCTTTACATGGAGCTTAGTAGGAAAGCTAAAACAATTGAGCATTCTGTAAAGCTTCTTGAAAAGGCTTCTGATCATTTTCTTGAAATAGGTGACTCTGATCTCGTATTCTCAAGATATGTTTCCTGCCTTAAGAGAAGGACCACTGGAAATTATGCCGCCCTAGAATGTGAAGGGCATATCAATTACATTAAGGGGAGTGTATACATAGAAATTGATCCATCGAAGGCTATTGGGTACATTATGGCGAGTGCTAGAGCCTACAGAGCAGCTAAACTACGTGATGTCTGGAAAGGGATGAATAAAAGAATTGAGGCATTAAGGGCGACGAGAAAGTGCTGGATGTGTGGTAGGGAGGCACAAAGCACAGAAAACTTTGAAATCGTAAAGGCCGATGTAGGGAGTTACTTCGAGAATCGACTAAGAGAAATGAAGGAAGACATGAGAGTTATAGAGGGAAAATCAAATATAATTCTTTGCAAGCCTTGCTACACCGCAATATACTACGAGGCTGAAAAAATCGCTAAGACATGGTATGAAATGGCAATGCAGGTTATACAAGCACTTGAAGCAAGAGTAAGAAGACTTGAAACCCGGAGGTAACTTTTGAACTTAAGGAGGAATGAGGATGTCAACGAAATATTATATGTGCGGTAGGTGTGGTGCTCCGCTTTCTTATTCCAAAGATAAAAGTGTAATAAAATGTGAGTACTGTACCTATGTTAACGAAATCTCAAGTATTGAAGACGAAATGAAAAAATTCATGAGTGAGGTGAGACGGTGGCTGAGTAATGTGGGTGCTGTCGGTGGCGATGCAATCGATGCTGCGATGAGGGGAATATATTTTGAGGATAGAATATTTCCAAGCATTGCCGTTGAGTTTACAAATGTGGTAGGGGACTTCGTTGAACCTCTTGAATTTCCAATCCTTTGCGCCTCATTTTATGACACTGTTCCCAGCCTACAGCTCGACTTTGAGTGGAAAACCGACATGGGGAAGCCTCTACAGGAATTTGCCTACAAGCTCTCCCTTCCAGATATTAAAAGCTTCGCCGTTACACCTGAGGCTAGGGATAAACTGAAATCACTTGAGTTTCGCTCTTGGATGATTCCGCTTTTACTTAATATAATAAGTCTTGGAAACCGGGATAGTGTAGAAAATTATCAAACGGCAATAAAAAACTGTGAGAGAATAGTGGAAAATGTTGGAGAAATTAGGGATATTGTTGAGGGAGACACGAAAGCGTACTACGAGATTCTTTCTGAAAGGTTTAGGCTTGGAGCCCAATTCCTTAAGGAGCTGGTCACTAAGATTCCTAAAAAGGAAAATGTTTCAGAGAAGTTCCTCCAGAAAACATGTACCAGTATAGAAAGCCTTATGGATCGCCTAAAGGAGCTTAAAGGGGCTCCGAGAGTCGACAAAATATTAGTTGAAGAAGGACTCAAAAGAGACGTCGAATCCTACAGAACATTCTACTCGATTCTACCCATTCAAGCGCTTTCAAAAAAGCCCTTCAACGAGTTTATGGAATCCTTCGAGAGACTTGTTGAAAACACTCTTTTAAAACCCCATGAGGATGTGATAGACAGCGTGCCCAAAATTTTTGACGTAAGTTGGTTTACAGGTACCCTAGAGTTGGGGAAGTTAGGGTGGTACATGGAAAATCTAAAAACAGTTCTCACGAGTCGAAGCTTCAAGGTCTACGGCCTCGAAGAAGCTGAGGATTGGGCTGAGAGAAACGTTAAGAAACCCTTCAAACTCTTCCTTTACCCCTTCTACCTCGTAAGAGTAGCAACAATACTAAAAAAGGGCATGCTCTTCTGGAAAAAGGGGCAAGAAAACGCCTTCTACGGCCTCTGCGACGCAGCCTTCAATCTCAACAATTATCTCTTCTTAGAATCAGACCATCCCTCAGTTCTAACTCCCGGCTTCAGCAAAGCAGTAAACACCAATCTAGGGAAAAGAATCGAGGAACTAACTCAGCTCGGAAAATCCGCCCTCAAAAGGGACATAATAGTACTACCCCCAACGGTTACCCCAAGCGACGCTCAAAACCTTTATCTCCAAGCCTTCAGGTTCAGAGAGGAAATAGAACTCCTAACAAGAGAGACGGGTATGAGATCAAAAATACCTAGCTCCTATGGTAGTAAAGGATTCGACCCCGGCAAAGTTAAAGCAATACGGCCAAAAACAGAAGAACTCGTATACATCCCCTACGCTATAGGACAAAAGAAAGCAGGACTAGCAGGAGATCAATTCGAACTCGACCAACTACCCCACAGACAAAAACTAGCAGTAGAAATGCAAATCTTCCGAGATGCAATATAACCACCCCACACCCAAATTCACCATCGATACTTAAATGCACAGCTACACTAGCCTTGAACCTTTAGGCAACTATCTCCAATTACAATTCTAGTTCCAGTCCCCTTTTCTAAAAATTTAATGATCTAGAAAAATTTCCAAAAATTATTTTATTTTTATGAGATAATTTTAACAGCATTAAATCAAATAATTGTGTATAAGAGGTACGCTCTACAGCGTAACTCTGAGAACGCTCAGTATCCAAGGATTTACTTGATTTTTTTGGAGGTTTGAAAATATGGTGGGAACACAATGGGCATCTGTTGGTTCTATGAAGAGTCATAATTTGAAGGGAAATGTTTTAGAGATTGATTGCGGAGAATTGGGAGTTAAAATCACAATCATAAGTCGGGACATAATTCGTGTGCATCTTATTACACCTAGTCAGATTACTAGAGACTCTTGGACAATTATTAGACAGGAACGCCCCATTCCCAAATTCGAATTCAATGAGGAGCGCGAATTTCTTAAGATTTCAACGGAAGATTTAGTTTTACGAATTGACAAGAATCCCTGCAGATTGGAGTTCTACACGCCTAATGGGGGGTTAATTAATCGCGATGACCTAGCTAAGGGTATGGGTTGGGATGGTGAACAGGTACGTTGCTGGAAGGAGATGCCAGAGGGAGAACACTACTTTGGCTTCGGGGAGAAAGCCGGTCCATTAGATAAGCGTGAGCAGGCTCTCACCATGTGGAACACGGATTTCATTTATCATCATACACCCACCGATCCTCTCTACGAGTCTTTTCCTTTCTTTTTGGCTTTGAGAGAGGGCAAAAGTTATGGTATATTTTTTGACAACACTTATCGCTCCTCGTTTGACATAGGTAAAGAGTCGGCGGATTACTATTCGTTTGGAGCTTCTGGAGGTGCTCTGGACTACTATTTCATTTATGGTCCTGAGACGAAGAAGGTTATTTCTCTTTACACCGAGTTGACGGGTAGGATGCCTCTTCCGCCCCTGTGGTCTTTGGCTTATCATCAGAGTCGCTGGAGCTATTATCCAGAGAGCAAGGTTCGCCAAATAGCAGATGAGTTTAGGAAACGCAAAATCCCCTGCGATGTTATCTGGTTGGATTTGGATTATACGGACGAATTTCGAGCCTTCACTTGGGATAAGAGTAGGTTCCCGAATCCTAAGAAGCTGATTTCCGATCTTCGAGAACAGGGATTCAGAGTGGTGGTGAGTAATTTCCCCGGAATAAAAGTTGATGAGGGATACCATGTTTGTGACCAGGGTGTATCCGGTAACCACTTTGTTAAACTTCCAGACGGAAAACTGTTTGTTGGACCACAATGGCCACCAGAGTGCTATTTCCCAGATTTTGCCAATTCCAGAACTCGAGAATGGTGGGGAAGTCTTTATAAGGACTATTTGGATGTCGGCACCGCTGGCATCTGGTCGGATATGGGTGAACCCTCAGTAACGGGTTTAAAGAAGACATTTCCTCTGGAAGTGGTTCACGATATTGATGGAAGAATAACTGATCATAGAGAATTTCATAATGTTTATGGTCTGCAGATGGCTCGCGCCATCTATGAGGGATTATTACGCCTACAGCCAAATACCCGCCCATTCGTTCTATCTAGATCCGGTTTCTCCGGGATTCAGCGCTACGCCGCAGTGTGGACCGGCGACAATGAAAGTAGCTGGGAGCATCTACGTTTAACTATACCTATGTGCCTGAACATTGGAATTTCCGGAGAACCCTTTGTGGGCGTTGACATTGGAGGGTTCCGGAGAGACCCTACACCAGAACTTTATGCTCGATGGATTCAAATAGGGGTGTTTTATCCCTTCTGCAGAACTCACACTATGATTGGCACAGTCGACCAGGAACCCTGGTCCTTTGGAGAAGAAGTCGAAAACATTAGTCGTAAATACATAGAACTTCGTTATCAGTTGCTTCCCTACATTTATAACTGCTTCTATCAAGCATCCCAGAATGGAGTTCCAGTTATGCGCGCCATGTTTATTGATTTCCCAAATGATCCATTTGTGTTGGAGTACAGCTCCGATGGAAACATTTCTGAACGGCAATTTATGTTTGGAGACTGGTTACTGGTTGCGCCTGCAGTTTATGAAAATACTAGGAGTCGCGTAATCTATCTACCTGAAGGAGAATGGTTTAACTTCTGGACTAATGAGAGGTATGAAGGGGGATTCCCAATCTTAGCTGATGCACCCTTAGATGTCTGTCCAATCATCGTCCGAGGCGGGGCCATACTCCCTATGCGGGAAGTGGTTCAATATTCTGATGAGAAATCCATTGACCCACTAATTCTCAGCGTTTACCCATCAGGGATCTCAAAAGTACAATACTACGAAGATGACGGATTAAGCTTTGATTATACTAAGGGAGAATTTCGCCTAGTTAATTACACATACTCCAAAACAGAGAAAGGCATAACATTCGAAATAAGTGAAAAAGAGGGCACCTACAAGCCTGGAGCTAGATCATACGAAATCAGGTTTAATGGAGTAAAGCAAAAGCCTAGTAAAGTTTTATGGATGGGAAAAATTATGGAAACGACCTCCTCGGAGAGTGAATTAAGAAGCAAAACCAGTGGATGGACCTATCTTGAGGACAACCAAATAGTAATTGTTAGAATTCCAGATAGGGAAAAACAGGAACACATTGAAATAGTAGTGTTAGGAAATTAATAGAATCTTTGAAAGAAGAGAACCTCAGAAACCTTCAGGGGGAGGGGGATGCTTAAATCAATGTGGTTAATACACGAAAAGCTTTTTTCTGAGAATGAGGGAAGAGCATACAAACACAAAAACAACTTTAGAAATGTTGCAGACTAGAGGTAGTATCCAAATAAAATATCTTGATTAAATAATGAACAAGCTTACAATAATAAAACTGTATTTAATGTTTAGTGTATGTAAAAGTGATTAACTCCTTTGCCTAAAAGCACATTCAAGGATGTCTTAACTCACCCAAAAGCCAAACATTATACAACGTTAAAGTGAGGCGATGCATAATGCCCAGACCCAGACTTTTTAGAAAAACATCAAAAATGGTTGGTCTTCCTCCAGGAACACTGGTCCACATCGGAGAGAAGAGAACTGGCGAGGTAAAAATTACAGTCATAGATTATGATGAGAAACAATTCCAAGAAAAAGAAGTAAAAACAGTTGAGGAATGTTTTCCCTTCAAAGATACACCGACTGTAACTTGGATAAACATAAATGGCGTTCACCAGGAGGATATTATAGAAAAAATTGGAAAACACTTTGACATACATCCCCTTCTGTTAGAGGACATTATGAATACCGAGCAACGTCCAAAGGTGGAGGATTTCGAGAGTTACCTCTTTATCGTTTTAAAAATGCTTTATTGCAATAATGAAGATGATGAAATTAAATCGGAGCAGGTATCTTTGATTGTTGCTCCAACCTTCGTAATTTCGTTCCAAGAGATTGAGGGGGATGTTTTTAATACTATCAGAGAAAGAATTAGAAGCGGAAAGGGTCGTGTACGAAAGATGGGGGCGGATTATCTCGCTTACGCTTTAATGGATGCTATTGTGGATAACTATTTCGTGGTCTTGGAAAAGTTTGGAGAAAAGATTGAAGATATAGAAGAAGAGTTGTTAGTAAATCCCACAAGAGACATTCTAAAATCTATCCACATATTAAAAAGAAAGATGCTATTTTTGCGCAAGTCGGTCTGGCCCTTAAGGGAGGTAATCGCTGGCCTAGAAAAAGGAGAATCCCCCTTGGTTAAGAAATCAACAATCATTTTTCTAAGAGATGTTTACGATCACACAATTCAGGTGATGGATACAACAGAGACATTCCGAGAAATGCTCTCGGAAATGATTGATGCTTATCTTTCAAGTATTAGCAATAAAACGAACGAAATTGTTAAGGTGTTAACGATTATTGCTACAATATTTATACCCTTGACTTTTATAGCAAGTCTTTATGGTATGAATTTCCAATACATGCCCGGGCTTGATTGGTCTCTGAGTTTCAATATAATTTCTCTCGCAATGCTTTCTATGGCCATTGTAATGTTGATTTACTTTAGAATAAAGAAGTGGATTTAAACAAGTCT
>DXJA01000046.1 GCA_019056875.1 Candidatus Jordarchaeum madagascarense | reverse complement strand
GTCTTGAACCGGTAGTGGGTGATTATGGTTGCATTTATGAGGACGAAGGTGAGCAGGGCGTACAGGGCTCGTATGTTGAAGAACTGGTGGTAGTAGTCGGGGAGAAGGTTGTCCACCAGCAGGGTGGAACAGAACGCGGTCACTATCAGAATTGTGAGCTGCTTCCCGAATCTTTTTAGAACCTTCCCCTCCCCTCTGAGGATGAGAGACTCGAACCATTTGAGCACGGAGAACGCCTTGGGGAACTTTGCCCAGAGCACAATGTTGACCAACAAGAGAATGATCAGGATAATCCCAATCAGAACAAAAACCGAAGCCAGTATCCCGGTCAGAGTTTCAAACAATTACAACATCTCCTCCTTCTCTGCTTCAAACAGGGTACAACTTCCAGTATTTTTACCACCTCCTTTTGTGCGAGTTTAAACGTCCTCGTTGGGTTTCTTTAAAAAATTCTTTGGGTTGATAAGCCCTATATAAAGGTTCTACCATCCGGTTTTTAGTAGGTAAACAGGGAATATTTAAGCTCTAAATCAGGAAATAAGAAAATATTACCAATTTTTGGTTGAATTAAAGAAATTATATCTTTTATTTTCCTAGAAAGGGTGTGATTTTCCTTATTTTGTTATGAGAATTACCATCTTTTTTATGCAGCCCCAATGGGTGTGCAAAAAATATTCAAAAAACACCCTAAAAAGTATATAAAATTGCATATTTCAAACTCCTACAGGGTGGGTGATTTTATCAGAAGACATCATCCAAATTCAATAGAATGAAAAAAGACAACATGAATTCTAAAGTTGAGGTTAATGAGGGTTTACATTTAAAAAATGTGACCAAAATAAAAAGGGGGGAGAAGACAAACAATTATCACTTAGTAACAATCTGGAATACAGCCGCGTCCCTTAACTGTCACCAAAACACCATCAGGACTAAAAGTGGCCACAGACAAGGTGGATTCGTAGTTTCCCAACTGAAACCCACTACCACAGTTATCAAAGAAGAAAGGAAACAATTAAGAAAACAGAAATTAATAGATGCTGAAAGAAGAAGATAAGCTTTACCCGCTATGTTTTAGATTTATGAGAGCTTCATTTTTTTGTAACGAATTTAGTAGGCACATTTCTTATATATAATTATTCCACCTATATCTTGCACGAGAGGATTATCGAAAAACTCTGGGGGTAACTCAAGAAATGGCTGAAACAATTGATACATTAA
This sequence comes from Candidatus Jordarchaeum madagascarense, assembly GCA_019056875.1. GTDB lineage: Archaea > Asgardarchaeota > Jordiarchaeia > Jordiarchaeales > Jordiarchaeaceae > Jordiarchaeum > Jordiarchaeum madagascariense. The sequence goes on along the minus strand of DXJA01000046.1, from coordinate 1,418 downwards.
TAGGAATTTTGATTGGTGTTATCAGTACGGTTATAGGTTCAATTACAGTTGTATGGGTTACTGAATGGCTGAGAGAAAGGAGGAATAGAAGAAGACTTTTCAAAGCCCTATACAAAGAAATTATCGATAATTTAGAAAGAGTTAATGAGCTATTAAAATTAAAAAAGATGAAAGAACCAGTTTATAGATACATAATAAAAAAATTCGAAAAAGAAAGGGAATCCGAGTCAGTGATTTCATCAGATGAAAAGAGTACTAGAGAGGTACTCATAGAAGAGCTTCTTAGGAGCGAGTTTACGGATTATGCCACGCTTGGAGATGCTTGTTATGGAAATATATTAAGTTCAGGTGAACTCGTTGATTTACCTTTGGATTTTCAGAGAGATTTAAGGGCATCCTATGACTTGGTCCATACTCACAATCAAAAGGTGTACGAGAAAGCCGAAGGCTTGGACGAATTTTATAAAAGCATTCAATCGGGCGATAGCCGCCAAATAAGAAAAAAAACTGAAGAGTTAGAAATCTCTTTTTTCAAAAGATTGGAGCTTTTAAAACCATATCTAGAAAAATTGGAGAAATATTTTAAAGAAAAATTTAAATTTTAGCCCTTAAAATTTAAACTTTCCTAAACCATGGAAAAAGATTGATAGATAAAAACAAATTACTGCTGACTCTTACTAGGTTGAGTTTTGCTCGTTTTGTTTGCGTGCTTCAGGTTTTTTGATGTTGTATAGTGATTTTTGTTCTGATTCGTTTTTGACATTCCTCACAGAATCTTTCCCTTTTGCGGTCAGTATCTATTACGCCGCTTGAGAAGTGCATAGCGCAACGAGGATTGTAGCAGTGCTCCAGTCCAAAGCAGTGTCCCAGTTCGTGCACCGCTTCTTTCACAGCACGTTTCAGGAGGAGTTGGGGATTGGAGGGCTGCCAGTAGTATTCTGGTCTTAAGCGGTGGGTGGATACGATGCAAAGGTTCTTGTCTTGGAGCGCCAGTCCGAAATCGAACTCGGCGCCCTCCGTGTACAGGTCCAGATTTGTTATTCCCAAGTGTTTAGAGTTTTTGTCAACAGTGTGCTTTCTGAGAGCTTTCATGAATTCTAGGGTTCGGTACTGCCGTCTCTGGAGGTTATAGGCTTTTTTCGGCGCCGAAATGTTTCCAGATATAGTGACATATAGGGGATCGAACACGGTGCCTAGTTGTAACTGTATGTCTCTGAGTAAGTTTTCCTCAAGATAGCCAACGACTAGAATGATTATTGAGGGTTCTTTCAAATGCTTCCCTCTTCCAAAATACTATGAGTTTCGATAATAATTTCTGGATTGTTCTGTATTTATATATCCTTGCGTATCTTTAGAGGTACTTTTAAACCTTTATTTAGGGCAATAAAACCACAATAAAAAAGAGTATGTAAAATATT
>DXJA01000414.1 GCA_019056875.1 Candidatus Jordarchaeum madagascarense | reverse complement strand
AACAAGGAAAATCCGAAACCAAAACAGGCGAAACCCTAATTAACAAAACCTAAAAAATCGAACGAATCTACATCGCCAAACCTCTGAAAACAAAACCAGTCAAACCTCAATAATTAATAAAATAAAAAAAAGATTAAAATAGTTTACGAGAGGGTAGAGAAAGGGAGAAGGAGCATAAAGTTCAGAAGGCTCAATAAGAGAGTATAGAAAGGACTGAAGTACTTTTTCTCTTATTCCGGATTTTGGTTTTATGATGGTTCTGAGAAAGCAAAAAGACCACTAAGAGTTATTAGAAGATTATAGGAATGCAGCAGATAAATAAAAACGTTGATTTTTTGGATGGCTCCTGCAGCAGATAGATTAATTTGATAAACATCTTATATAATGTTAAATAGTTTTAGAAGGTGTTTTTTCAGGAGTCAGGTGGGTTTCAAATGAATATTGCGGTGCTTGTTTCTGGTAGGGGTACTAACCTTCAGGCGATTATAGATGCGGTGGAGTCGGGATACATTAAGGCTAATATTAGTGTAGTTATAAGCAGTCAAAAGGACGCACTTGCGATTCAGAGGACAAGAGAACACGGAATAGAGGCTATCTTTATTGATCCACAGGATTTTTGGAAGGACAAGGAACACAAAGAGGAAAAGAGGGTAGAGTATGATAAGAAGATTATCGCGGAGCTTGAGAAGAGAAACGTTGACCTGGTGATTCTCGCCGGGTACATGCTGATGCTTAGCCCGTACTTTGTGGAAAAATACAAGAATAAGATTATGAACATCCACCCAGCCCTACTCCCATCATTTCCAGGTGTGAATGCTCAGAAACAGGCATTGGATCACGGAGTTAAATATACCGGGGCCACTGTACACTTTGTGGACTCGAAAATGGACCACGGCCCCATTATAATTCAGGACATCGTACCAGTTTATGATGACGATACGGAGGAGACCCTCTCGAACAGGATTCTGGAAAAAGAACATAAGATATATGTGGAGGCGGTAAAGCTTTTTGTAGAGGGGAAACTAAGGGTGGAGGGAAGAAGAGTAAAAATTTTAAAATGAAAATTAGTTTTCTAATTTTTCTTAAAAACGATGTGAAAAGTCCCGATTACATCTCCTCTCGTGTACAACCTCCACCATAAAGACTCCCCAATCAGGGATAGTGACTTTGGCACCAACCCTACACAGTTTCCCCGAAGGATTTTCCTCATAAAGCAGGAAACAACGAAAAAGTTTGAAAAATTATACTTAACACCTAAGAAATGTCTTTTAATGCAAACAATTAACAAATATTAAAAAACAAAATTTATGTTATAGTGCAACAAAAAAACATCAGATAAATTTATTAAACCAAAAATAGAAATTAACCCTTTAAAAAGATATCGGAAAAGTTAAGTCTAGTGAAAACAACTGAAGAGAGAAACACCTGAAAATATAGCGTACACACAAAGAAAAAAACCTTAAGAGTTAAAGGAATTAAAGTAATAGACCATTCAATACTAAACCAAGAATAACACGCTAATAAAACCTAGCTATTAAAAGGAGGGCGTCAAATGGATAGGAAGAAAAAAGCTATAATAATATCCAGTTTATTCGTACTATCCATCTTTCTCATAGCAGCTGCGACTACGCAATCCCCCTCCACATCTAATCTACTAACATCCTCAACATACGCTGCAATTGGTACCCCACAAGCGGGGATATCTCCTGCGTTGGAGAAATGCCACTACTGGGTAACGGTCCATGTAACTGACTTTGACAACATTGCCATAGAAGGTGCAAATGTAACCGTATACCAAAACAATAAATATGTTGATAGTAAGTTCACGGACTACAACGGTTTGACAACATTCTACTTGTATCGAGGAACCTACAACTTCACCGCGACTTGTAAAGGAGAAGGAAACTCTACAGTCAAATATGTCAATAAAGACCTCACAATTAACCTGCAATTATATAACATAGCTACATTACTATGTCGAACACAATTCAACGAAAGCAACACCTATTATCCAATACCAAACGCCTACGTTAATGTAACCGATAACTCGACAGGCAATCTCGTTGACTCCAATCATGTTAATGCAAGTGGTTGGGCAAAGTTTCACATAAAAAGGTCAAGTGTTTCTGGAATTACTTATGACATTAAAGCCTTCTGGGATGATAATACTCAGTTGCCCGCAAATGAGATCTATCTAAATTATGCCATTAATAGTATTACCCGGATCAATTTTACGGTACCCTTCCCCAGCGGATATACGTACGCTCGCATTCTCTGTAATGCAACCTACGTAGAAAGCATGTATGGAACGAATGTGTATCTTAAAGTCAACTGGGTGGATCAAGATGGAAATTACCTCAACTCGACGACGCTTGGCGGACAGGTAAGTTGGACTTTGTATTTCACTAATGGATCATACGTGTACGGACCTGAAGAAGTATTTCCTCAAGTTTCAGGTTCAGAAATATACTATCCTTTCACGGTTTCCAAGTTACTACTTTATGGCGACAAGACATACCAAGTTTACATAAGCGCAGTAGCAAATGATTACCTACCCGCTGCTAATCAAACAATTTTATCTATTGAGGGGATACCGTTGGAAATAGAGTCAAACAATATGTTTTCGGGCATAGTCAATCAGCAACTGAGCATCAGTGTTCAACTAAACGATACCTATAACCAGCCTATCAGCGGTTCTGTAGTTGAATACTCGGTTGGAAATGGTAGCGAGTCACCGTTAGACAGTGGTTACCTCACTGACGCAAAAAATGGTACAGGTACATATTATGCCAACTTGAACCTCACGTACCCTCTAGGTAATTACTACATAGAATTCACCGCCGAGAAGGAGAATTACACTCAGGGATACAAGATAGTTTTATTGGTTGTTCAAGGCATTCCAAGTGTTTTATACTCTTCCACATTCTATGCCTCTGATTTAAAAAGTCCCGAGACATTCGTGTTAAGCAACTTTGGACAAACTGAAAGTGATGTACCATTTATAATCTTCACCTTCAGATTTGCTGAGGCTACTATTACTAATGCTTCCGCTTCTACTATCAGATCTGCTGAAACAGCAATTTCTGATGCTTCCATTTCCGCTAAGGGATTGCCTGTGATTTCTCTAGGCGACGGCAACTACGCGGTGGTAGTTCCAACATCTGGTTTGTCTCAGTCAGCTTATATATTAGAAATCAGTGCAAGTTCGGGGCTCTATCAGCCGCAACAATTGTCCTTCCTAGTGCAAGGGAAAGAGAACTCGGTACTGATTCCATTTGTCTATGTCCGTGTACCCATAACCATGTTCCTAGTCGCAGTCTTTTTGCTAGCTATACCTGTTAGCGGGTTTTCGGGATACGTGTATGTCAAAAGAGCACGAATACCCGCACTTGTACGGAGAATTGACCAGATGATAGTGGCTATTACCCGCGGAGAAAAGATTGATGTGAAAGCCATTTCACGTGAAAGTATAACATCCAAGATTTTAGCAGATGAAATGAGTATCATAGGTGTGGAGCCTAGAACTGAGGTGTACGTGCCCCTAGAACTCGCGGGTCTTCTAGTACCGCTATTAGCTGAGACCGGAATGAATTATCACGAAGCCAACGTTCTGGTTACAGAACTTGCGAAAGCCAACCCCGCTCAACGTGAAAGACTATTGCAATCCGTGGAAGTCCCTGGAGAAATGAGCGCAAGAGTGTTACAGATAATCGAGGAAGAAGAAGAGAAAGAAAGAGAGAAAGGCGAACTAATCAGAAAAGCAATCATGGAAAAAGAAGCAGAAGAGAAAGAGGAAGACGAAAAGATCAAAAAAATAATCAAAAAGGCAGTCATAGAAAAAGAAGCAGAAGAAAAAGAGGAAGACGAACTAATCAGAAAAGCAGTCATGGAAAAAGAAGCAGAGGACGAAGAAAAAATCAGAAAACTGGTCAAAAAAGTGGAGACAGTCATGGAAAAAGAAACAGTAAAGGAAACTGGCGAGTTAGAAGAAAAGAAGAAAGAGAAAGAGAAAGAGAAAGAGAAAGAGAAAGAGGATAGAGAAAAAACAAGATATAGAGGAGAAGTTAGAATATAGAATTTGGGAAAATAGAGTTCATCTACAAAAAAAGAGATAGCACTTGATGAGAAAAGCCTAATCTGGGGCTTTCTTTTTTATTTATTATGAAAAAGCTCATCTTCTCCCTGCAAGGAGAAACTATGCTGAAGTAGTATACTGCTTAATTTTTTCAAGTACATTATTGTTATTTCTGTTTATCTAAGAATTCTTGGTATTCGATTATTCTTTTTATGGCTTTAGCCGCCCGGTTCATGGTGGGCACCACGGATATTCCGCGAGTAGTGTAGAATTTTCTCAGAAAGACTGCCTCGTGTTCACTGAAAGCGGGTAGCATGGCCATTACAAAGGGTTTCCCAAGCTCCTTTTTAATGTAGTTTGCCGCGTCTCGTATTGATTTGCGGAGATTCACATACCATTGAAAATTCCTAAAAGTTTTAGAGACGGATCTGAAACGATCCAGCATTTCGAAAATCACAAAGTCAATATTATCTTCAGCTGCGGCAAGTTTAACCACTTCTGCTATGTTTGCGAATCGGAAAAACGCAGAAGGTATATCCAGAGGATTTCTGGTGCTTATTCCCGCAGCCGGTACCATTTCCTCAATTTTTTCTTTGGTTTCTTTTGATAGAAGGGGTATCTCTAAACCCATTTCCACAGCCTTATCGGTTTCCGAAACACTCTCTCCACCGCTGAAAGATACTATTAAACCTCTTCTTCCCCACGGAGAGGGATTATTTAAGAAAACCAGAAATGTATCTATGAGATTCTCAAGGTCTCTGATATTTAGCACCCCTATCTGCTTGAGAGCTGCTTTCCAGATTTCTCCCGAACCCGCTAGAGAACCGGTGTGGGATGAAACCGCGACTGCCCCTCTCTCGGTTTGTCCTCCCTTCCATACTATCACTGGTTTTTTCTTAACCGCTTCCCTCAGAGTTTCGTAGAGTCTTCTCCCATTCTTGGTTCCCTCAATATAGGTGGAGATAATTTTGGTCTTTGGGTCCTCAGTCAGATACTCTACGAAGTCGGGGTTGTCTAAATCTATGGCGTTCCCATAGCTGACAATCTTACTGAAACCAACACACCTCAGCCTCCCGGAGTAAATCACCTGTTCCGTAAGCGCTCCACTCTGAGCTATAAAGGCAACCGGTCCGGGCTTCTTGGGAAAACCAGGCATAAAGGATAAGCCGCTCTCCGGGCAGTAAATTCCCATACAGTTGGGTCCAATTATTCGGGTGATCCCTTTTCTTGCGATTTTTAAGAGTTCCTGCTCTAGCCTTTTTCCCTCTTCTGTTCCGGTTTCACTATATCCAGAGGTAAAGAAATGCACGGTTTCAACCCCTTTCTCCACACATTCCCGCATAACATCCGGAGTATACTTCGCGGGAACGGTGACCGTAGCAAAGTCGATATCATCATTAATGTCTAGGACGCTTTTATAACATTTAATGTTAAAAATGCTGTCCCGGCTCGGATTAACAGCGTAAACTTTTCCCTTGTAACCAGTAGCCATCGGTCCAAGCAAGTAGAAGAAAGAACCCTCACTGGCACCAATAATAGCGATAGACTTGGGGTGAAAAAGCCTCTCAAAATATTCAAACTTCTCGGGATCCAAAAAATCACCAATTTTTTCCGAATTGTTAAGAACACAAATCAAAAATTTGAGTATATATAACTTTTCCAAATTTTTGGGTATCTATTCTAAAATACAGTCTTTCATACACTACTAGAAAATAGGGTTTTTGCTAAGAGGGGCATATTATATAGTTTTGGTAAGCCTGAAAGACACAATTTATTTCTTTTTTTAATATTTTTTATTTTTATCTGTATTCTGATTTTCAGATACTTTCATAGATTTAGAGGGGTAAATAAACCAAGAACCCCTTCTGGATGAACTGCCCTACCGGGAAACCGCATCCTTTTTATTCGCTCCGTTTCTTTAAAATCAAATTAACGTTTTTTTTTTTGCTCATTTTTACTTTTTTTGGCAGTATTGCACAATTTCTTGTGCGATCCGCCCCACCAAGTGTTTCTCCTGTGCTATTATCGGATTTCCATAAAGGATTACCCTTTGGAGGTTAGAAAGATGTTCTAAGCCTCTAATCTCTTTAATATTATTATTCTCAAGGTATAATATATTGAAGTTCGTGAGGTTTTCCAAACCCTTAATCTCTTTTATCTTGTTACCATAAAGGTTTAGTTCTTCGAGATTAGCAAGATTCGCCAACCCCTTAATCTCTTCTATCTTATTACTTGAAAGTCTTAGTATCTTTAGGCTGATGAGATTCTCCAATCCCGTAATCTCTTTTAGCTGGTTACGAGCAAGCTCTAGTCTCTCTAGACGGGTGAGATTCTCTAATCCCTTAATCTCTTTTACCTGATTATCGCTAAGGTTTAGTCTTTGGAGGTTAGCAAGGTTCTCTAATCCCTTAATCTCTTTTACCTTATTGTTAGCAAGATACAGTATTTGGAGGTTTTCGAGTTGGTCTAGTCCTTTGATCTCTTCTATATCGTTGTAACCTAGGGCTAGTTCTTTGAGGTTAGTGAGATTTTCCAGCCCGCTTATCTCTTTTATCGAGTTATGGTTGAGGCGTAGTATTTGGAGGTTGGTTAGATTTTCCAGCCCCTTAATCTCTTTTATGTAGTTAAATTTAATGTATAGTTTTTTGAGGTGTGTGAGATTTTCCAGCCCCTTAATCTCTTTTATACCATTTTGATCTAGGTTTAGGTTTTGAAGGTGGGTTAGTTTTTCCAGCCCGCTTATCTCTTTTATCCCGTTATCACCAATGTTTAATGTTTGGAGGTTCATGAGGTTTTCCAAACCCTTAATCTTTTTTATACGATTACGATAAAGGAAAAGTTTTTTGAGGTTAACCAGGTTCCCTAACCCCTTGATCTCCTTAATATCATTAAAAGCAAGATATAGTTCTTGGAGGTTGGGGAGGTTCTCTAATCCTCTCAGCTCTTTTATCCAATTGCGTTCAAGGTGCAGCTTTTCGAGGTTAGCAAGGTTCTCCAACCCTTTGATCTCGGTGATATCGCTAACTGTCCAAGTAATGGTCAGCGTGTTGTTTTCTACACAATATCGTTTCTCTCTAACCATCACAAAATTATTCGCCATCTTCGCATCCTCTTTTTGTTTAGTAAACTCAAAAGATACGAGTTCGTATCCACTCTAATTCTTCTCCTCATTCAGCCTTTACCGATATGTTCCTATCCTTACATAAACTTTACCAGAGAGAATGATATGCGAAATAACTTTCTGTGTTTCAGAATAGAACTCGGAGACACGGTGGTTGAGATGTAAAGAGCTCAATTTTATCCTTTCATTTTTAAAAGAATAATTTTTTTGTATTTATCTAGGTTAAAAATTTATTGGTAAGAATTACTTTTTAATGCAGAGAGTAAGCTAAATAAAGGTACTTTATTAGTTACTAGATAATAAATAACCCAGATGATAGAGATGAACAAGAAAGTGGGAATGGTTGTTAGAAAAGGCTCTCAGATAGCGACATCATCAACTGAGAGTATTTCACGATTTTTGGGGGAAAAAGGGTTTGTTATTTATAATATTAGCAGTGTGGATGATGTGCAGGATGAGACTCTTTTTATAATATCTAACGGAGGAGATGGAACCGTCTTAAAATCAGCTAGGATAGTTGTGGAGGGTGGAAGAGATATTCCTATTTTTCCAATCAACTCGGGGACAGTGGGTTTTCTTACAGAAGTGGATGCTCGTGAGGCGATCCCGGAGCTAGAAAAAATCTTGGAGGGACAGTATAAGGAAGAGGTGCACCGGGTATTGGATGTGTTTTTGGACGGCAGATATATGGGATTTGCGGTAAACGATGTGGTTATCACCTGCGAGCATGGGAGGATACTTGGCGGAGAACTCTTCCTAGATAATGTTCTTATCTCTTCCATTCGCGGTGACCGAATAATCATCTCACCGCCCTTAGGATCCACCGCCTACAATCTTTCAGCGGGGGGTTCAATAATACACCCAAAGCTTGACGCGATGTCTATTACCTGTGTCGCGCAGTTTTACACAACCAGATTTTTCCCACTCTTGGTGCCCATTGAGACAGAGGCAAAATTTGTGTTATCGCATACCTCTTCCGACAATTATGTTGTATTGGATGGTCAAATGGTGAAAGCAAACGGAAAAAAGATTACTGGAGGACGCACCATCAGGGTAAAGGTATCTGAAAAGGTCTTCAAACTCATCTACACGGAGAGGTCTTTCTACGAGAGAATAAACAAGGTTATCTTGACCCAACAGGAGAAATCCATCTATGTAGAGCCGGTTCCCGGTGATATCTACTGAGCTGGGGAAATACTTCTTTTCTCATAAATCTTTACCAGAATTATAATTCCCAATCCAAATGCTGAAAGCAAAACACCAAAGAGTAGGATGAGCCGATAAAAGTAGTTCTCACTTTTGGGAATAAGGATTGACTTAGTATCGAAGACGTGACAACAGGAATGCAAGAAGGTAACACGATCGGTAGGGTTATGTAACACAATATATAGCGGCCCATCTTTCAGAGAAGTGACATAATAACAGGCTGCAAGTGAATACTGTGTGGAAGAGAGTGGAGTGTAATTAGGAGAGCCACTAATGAATTTTAGAAAATTCTCCTCGTCGAAAACATATACGTGTAAACGCTCACTTGAGTGGTATGAACCACCAACAGTGTTACCAATTGTAGTATTCACAATCTTAATGAAATTTCCTTTCGGGGGCATCCAAACCCATTCGCCCTTGGCCCATGCCTGTGTACCGCTAATTGGGTGAGCCTCAAAGGAGTAAAAACTCATTAAAGCAGCCGAAAGCAAGACTACTGTAAAACCGATAATTAAGAGCAGAACGCCAGCCTTTATAGATTTTTTCAACCTCTTCATCCTCCATATAACATTATCAAATTCACTTTAATATTTCCGATGGGCGGTGAAGTCTTTTCTAAATTTCTATTATTTAAAAATTTCTGCGTATATCAGAATTTTCAAGGTAAACGACGAAGAAGTAACTGTTGATTTAAACTAACCATTGGCTAATTTAGTTTTGAATTTTAAAAATAAGATGGTTGACATTTATTAACTCATTAATCTGGTTAAAAATTTCTTAAAATTAAGTACTTTTTTATTTTATGAGTATAGCTCCCGCTGTACAGACAGCGATACATTTTCCGCATCCATTGCAGTCTTCTTTTACCTTCGCTTTTCCCTTAACTATTTTAATTCCTTTCTCGGTCAGTGGGCACTCGAATAAACAAAAAGCGCAACCTGTACAATTGTCCTCGTCTATCATTATTCTCATAACACCAACTCTGAGAAGCCTACTGTTCCAACAGTGGAGGAATTGAGGTATTAATATTTATTCGTATAGCTTAAAGCTCAAATTAGTAGCATCTTTGGATTGTTTATATTATTCTTGTTTATTCTCCCTCATTATACTGAATGTTAGCCTTGTATGAATTTT
>DXJA01000413.1 GCA_019056875.1 Candidatus Jordarchaeum madagascarense | reverse complement strand
ATAAATATTTTTATAAAACTATTATTTTTTTCAACAAAAGCTATAATTATGGGTTTTCCATAAGGATAATTAAAGCTCTAATGAAAGAATAATAAAAAGCACAATAAATTTTGGGGATGCGAAAGATGATTAGTTCAGCTATCTTATACCAACTAGTAATATACGAGATTTTAATGGCAGTACTACTACTTGCTTTTAGTATCATCTTTGCAGTACGCTACCGACAAAAGCAAAGAAAAGCTATCAGATATCTGTCCTTAACCTATCTCATGTTCACTTTTGGTGCATTATTTGCCGCCTATGGACACCTAATCTACACTAAGTACTGGGGTCTAATACTAATGGACTACACTCTTGTACCATTTTTACTGACTGGTTACTTTATCCCACTGGATTTTGTAAGACCAGTTCTTCTTTTCGACCAGCTAACCCTCTCACTAGTCCTCCATGCTGAGGGATACCCGATATTCTTGGTTTACCAGTGGAGCGCCGCACTCATTGCCGCAGCAATAGGGCATCTTTTCATATATCTGTTCACACTTGAGGCCTTCAAAGAAGTAAAGAGAAAATACGTTGTTCCCTATTTAATTTTCTTAGGTGTAGTCATCGCTTTCCTCATAGGGAACATAAACATAACCTTTAACTGGTTCCTAGCGTTTACCCTTGGACTGGTGACTCAAGGCTTACTGATTTATTACGCCATAAAAGCTATGCGCTTAACAGACAGCAAAGTTTACAAAAGAGGCTTTCTACTTGTGTCATTCACAGCATTGCTCTTCATCCTGTTCTTCATGAGCTATCTCGTTGATAGCCTAATCGGAGGTTGGACGATTTTTCTATTCGTTGGATGGACCCTAGCACTAATATCCGCGGTACCCACTTACATTGGTTACATATTGCCAGACTGGTTCCGTAAAAGATATGAATAAACCGAAAAAAGAATAACAACCATCCAAAACCCTTCCTTTTTTTCCATTTAAAACTACTAACAGCCAACCAAACAAAAAACAAATGAACCCAAATAAATAAATTTGGGTTATAGGAACCTTGACTTACACACAATGTTTACTATTTTTTTAGACTTCGTTTCGCTGCCATAAGAACATTTCTCATCAGCATAACCACGGTGAGAGGGCCGACTCCTCCTGGAACGGGAGTGATGTAGGAAGCTTTTTCTTTCACATTTTCAAAATCCACGTCCCCACACAGCTTACCCTCCACCCTATTTATCCCAACGTCAATGACTATGACTCCCTCTTTTACCATATCAGCGGTAACGAACTTCGGTGTACCTACTGCAACCACCAAGATATCTGCACGCTTCATGTGAGTTTTTATGTCTTTTGTTTTTGTGTGGCAGACGGTAACCGTTGCATCGTTATTAATTAGCAAAACCATGAGCGGCCTGCCCACAATCTTGCTTCTGTTCACGATTACAACATCCTTCCCCTTCACATCTATGTTGCTTCTCCTGAGCATCTCCAAAATACCAGCAGGTGTATTCGCCACAAACCCCTCCTGTTTCAGTAGAAGGTTACCAGCACTAATGGGATGCAAGCCGTCCACATCCTTTTCAGGAGAAATAGCTGAGATTACCCGGTTTTCGTCCAAGTGCTTCGGCAGGGGAAGCTGAACCAAAATCCCATGAATCTTATCGTCGTTATTCAGCCTCTCGATAAGGTCAATTATTTCCTTCTCTTCAGCCGTATCTGGAAATACATAATCTTCAAAGTGAAAAGTCACCCTGCTACTGGCCTTTCTCTTAATATTCACATAAACTTGTGAACCGGGATCGCTCCCCACAAGAATAACAGCAAGCCCAGGTATTACACCGCGTTTTTCAATGAGCTCCTTAGTTTCTTCGATTATCTCTTCTTCTATACTATTGGCGATCTGCTTGCCATCAAATATCTCCGCAACCATTTACAAACAAAACCTCCAAGTTGAGTTTTTCCGAATTGTTTTTAAAGTTAATGTATATGTTGTTTTCATTATTCAAATGTTCAAAGGAGGAAATAAGGATTAACATTGCGATCACCATAGACTTGGACCGGGATTGCCCGATGCCAGTTCAGGGAGTTAAGCACGCGGTTAGTGATATTCTTATTCCCGATTTTAACGGAGAAACAGATGCTGTTTTCGATTGTACAGTTCAAGGTCTTAAGAGAACCCTGGAACTTCTGAAAGATTTTGGAATAAAAGCCACCTTTTTTATTGAGGCAAGAACCCTATTATTTCTCAGAGAACATAATGGTGAATTGGTAAAACCACTATTGAAAAATGAGATAGGTTGCCACGGAATGAACCACGAGGATTTAACGGGGGAAATAACAGGGGTACGAATCGATTATAACCAGCAGTTCAAAATCGTGGAAGAGGCTACGCAAACCATTAAGAGTATATTGAAAGTGGAACCTAAGGGATTTAGAGCACCTTATCTTAAAGCAAATACCTCTACAATTAAGGCTTTGACCAAGCTTGGATACTTGTATGACTCATCAAATATGTTAAAAACAATTGAACCTCCGTTCCCATACCGCATAAATGATGGGCAAATTAACATAATAGAAGTCCCCATCCCGGTTTATCCGCGGAATTCGGGGAAAATGACGCTCTATACTTGGGCTCTCTTCGAGAAGCAGAGGAATGTAGATGAATACAAAAAAATCATAAACGCCTATAAGAAAAACGACAAGGGCGGATTACTTCAAATCTCTTTCCACCCCTGGCATCTAGCTTATCTTATAAAAGAAAAAAGGGTTCTAAAGGAAGAAGAAATCGAGGAAAACGTAAACGATTTGAAAAAAGTATTTACCCAATTAAATGAAAACTGTAACAAGATATTTACGATAAGCGAGTATTTGAATGAAATAGAAATTTAAATTTTTAGTGTAAAAAACCTAAAAACAAAAACATTTAACGCTATTATAATGAAATTGTTGCTCGAATTTGTTGCTTTAAGAGAAATTTTTATTAATGTCTTATCGGGTAAATATGAAAACATTAATGTTAGAAAAGTTCTAACAACATTAATAACCCGAAAAGCTAATAACTAAAAAAAGAGTGCTTAAAAGTCAACATTTGGAGAGAATATAAAATGGCTAGAGACAAAATATATGGTGCCTTAATATTCCTTATTGCTGTGTTAATCATCCTCTGGTACAGCTGGTGGACCCTTTACTTCGGGGTCTGGATTGGAACACAAGTAGACAATGGGGCAACAACAATACAAGTGCTGATATCATTAGCTTCAGGAAACACGTTCGGATCGATTGGCTTCCACACCATCGCGCTCGCGCAGTATTATTGGTCAGCAGGATTCCTAAGCTGGGTACCGGTTCCACCCAGATTTCTATCGGTAGCTATACCCATATGGCTGGCAGTCACATTAATTCTGGTCATAGCGGCATGGATCGGTTATACCATGATGACCACTCCTCCCCCTGTACCTCTAGAAGAGATTGAGAAAGCCGAGGAAGAGGATTAAGTAAACACAAAACATAGACAAGGAAAAAAAGTAGGGCAGAGGATACTATAATTTGAATGGACCAAAGGAAGCAATAGGGACTATTTGGTCCTAATTTTTTTTATTATAAACAAGCGAGATGACAACACTCCTGTGCACTGGATTTTCTACAGGGTTTTATGTAAGAATTCAGCTATTATTTCTCCTAGTTCGTCTTCATAATCCCAGTAGAAGTGATCTGCTCCTTTTAGGATTCTTTTTTCTTTGGGTTCGGGAAGTTCTTCGTAGAATTCTTTGAATTCATTTTCGGGTGTGAATTGGTCCCTATTCCCTATGACTAGCAGTTTTGGTTTTGTACTGGTTTTCAAATAGTTGAATTCGAATAGCAATAAGGGAGGAGAGATTCCTACTAGAGTTTTGATGTTCTCGTTGTTGTTTAGAGCCGCCAGTCCTACATAGGCACCAAAGGAGTATCCGGTGAGCGCTATTCTTTTTTTGTCTATTTCATCTCTTTGAAGGAGAAATTCCAGGGCCGCCCTTGTATCGTCTTGCTCTTTTATTCCTTCGCCAAATTCGCCTTCGCTGCTTCCCACGCCACGAAAGTTAAATCTTAAAGCAGCAATTTGATTCTCAATTAGGTGTACACATACACCCATAACTACGTTGTTGTGCATTTCACCTCCATAGATTGGATGTGGATGGCAAACAATAGATGCTGGAAAGGGACCGTCTCCTTCTGGAAGTTCCAGATAACCTTCGAGAGTTAGTTCTCCACATTTGAATTCTACAGCAGGCATTCAAATATCTCCTATATCTTTTTTGTGAAGCGTTTGAGATGATAAATGAGTGATATCTGGAGTTATAGCTTATGAACTTTATAAAATCTATCTTTAGAAAATATTCTATCAAACACAGTTTTTTGTACAAATTATAAATTTGAGAAGCCCGGTATTGTTATTATATGAAAAGACTTT
>DXJA01000412.1 GCA_019056875.1 Candidatus Jordarchaeum madagascarense | reverse complement strand
TATATTTCTGTTTTTCTATACACGTATTTATCGATTAATCCAAATATTCCTACACCTATGACACTGATTCCCACTACCTCGAATACTATGTATACTAGTGCGTGTCCTCCTGAGAGTGCACCCCCGATAAATATGGTCAACAGCCCCAAAACAAAGCCCAAGGCCTTTCCGCTTTTTTCTCTCCAAACAATGATTGAAAACAGAATTATTGCAGGTAAGGCTAGAAGTATCCCTGAGATTAGCAAATAGATGTACGATAAGTCGGGAATAAATAGGGCACTAACGGGGTTAGCAAATGCCGCAATGTAATCATTACGAATGTATCGCATATTCACAAAGTCGAGTAGAGGTTTCCAAAGATTATAACCTGTAAGATACAATATGGAATTAACAAGATTTACAATAGTATTTCTGTAGAAAGATGATGTTGTATTCACTGCCACTAGAGTTATTCCCACTAGCGGTGGAAAGAGGTAAAGCTCTCTGATTTTCAGTATAACAATAGGAATTAAGAGTGCCGTGGCGGCTAGGATCATGCCTAGATCGATTTCTACTACCCAATGAGTTAAAATGATTCGGGGTTCTCCTAAACCTGCATAAAAGCGCTCTATGCCATATACCAAGAAGAAAGCCAACAAGGCAAGTGTTGATATTTCTCTCTGTTTCCGGTATACCCTAACCAAGTAAACGATAATGGATATCAGAACTGCAAATACCACTATCACCAGACTAATGAAGATTCCACTAATTGGGAGGAATAGAAACAGGTCCATGTTACCACATCCCTTTCACGGTTTTTCTATTTCGTTTAGTTTTGACTCCTTTTTTCATTCTACAACTTTGTCCAGGGTGTAAAATTCTGATAGAGCGTTTATCCTCACCTTCAAGTTGATGACTGAGTCTCGCTATGCAACAAGATCAATGAGTTCATCCACACCTACATTGCTTGCATTACTGTTAATACTGGCAATCAAATTTTCCACCCTTAACTTAATATTTAAAAAATTTTTTTAAATACATTTCTCAAAAAATCTTTATAATGATTATTATAAATTTACGTTTGATAAATACTTCCAATTATATTTTTTATTAATATGTTTTTTATAAATCGAGTCTTCTTAAGAGGAATTTCCTTACTCGATTTATCAAATCTAAGATTCGAAAATATGAAAATGAAAATGCAAGTAAAAAAATATTCTCAAGGAAAAGAGGGAAGTAGATTATTAGCTAAATAATTTTAAAAATAAATAGTAGGGCTCCTTAAAATTCCTTTATTAAGGAGCACTTTTCTTGATAATAGTTTTTGTTTCCGTTTTTCTATACACGTATTTATCGATTAATCCAAATATTCCTGCAGCTAGAATGCAAATTCCGATCAGTTCGAATGGAATATATCCCTGATTTGCTGAGACTGTGGCCCCTGCAAAGATTATTATTAATCCTATGAAAAAGCCCAAGGCCTTTCCACTTTTTTCTCTCCAAGCGAGGATAGCGAACAGTATGAATGCGGGAAGGGCGAGGAGTATCCCTGAGATTAACAGGTAGGTGTATGATAAGTCGGGAATGAGTAAGACATCTACGGGATTAGCGAACAAGGCGATATAATCATTCTGGATATACACTCTGTTAATCAGGTCAAGCGCTGGATACCATATGTTAAAGCCCATTAGATAAAATATGATATTATAAAGTTGCACAATAAGATTTCTGTAGTATGAGGTTACTGCGTTGACCGCAATTAAAGCTATTCCAACCAACGGTGGGAAGATATAGAAATCTCTGAGTCTCATCATAACAATGGGAATTAATAGTGCAGTAGCTGATAAGACCATGCCTATGCTAATTTCCACCACCCAATTAGTTACAATTATGTGGGGTTCTCCTAAAACTGCGTAAACACGTTCCGCGAGATATGCCAAGAAGAACGCCAGTAGGGTGAGCGTTGCCACTTCTCTTTGTTTGCTGTACACATTAACCAAGTAGGCGATAATTGTTACCAAGACGGTTATTATTACCACTCGAAGTATTATTAATAGATCCATGTTACCACATCTTTTTCGCTGTTTTTCCTATTTCGTTTAGTTTTGAGCTCTTTTTTTCTTCCACGATTTTGTCCAGGGTGTAAAATTCTGATAGAGCGTTTATCCTCCCCTTCAAGTTTATGGCTGAGAGTCTGGCTATGTGGGAATCATCCATTCTGATTAGTACGGCTGTTTTTTCAGTGACCTTCATCATGTAGGTGCTCTCGTTGTGCAAGGTGTCGCCCACATGCATTTCCTGGAAAGGAAATTTGCGATAGAAGTTTAAAACCTGGTCGGAAAGCTCTCCCTTTTTTCCCCAGACTTTAAAATTAGTATCTAATATAAAAATAGCATTTGCACTCCATCTGCCTAGATTAGTTTCAACGAGCTTTATAAACGAGCTTACATCCAAATTCCCTACACCGTTTGTGCTCAAATTTTCCACCCTTAAGTAATAATTCACAAAGTTTTTTTAAATATATTTCCCGTCTATAAATTTGTCATTAGATATATATAAGAACCTTATT
>DXJA01000411.1 GCA_019056875.1 Candidatus Jordarchaeum madagascarense | reverse complement strand
GTCGTTTAGGGAAGGAGTTTAATTCCGGGTGGTCCCCTTATCTTAAAAAAAATATAAAAGTATAAATTATAGCTGTATTTACTGGATTCATTCAAAATTTTGGTGGTCTTAGATTGTCAACCTATAGCGAAGAAAAGTTTTCAATAGTCAGAGCAGCAAGCCGCGACGTAATAACCTGCCACATCAACGACACCATACCAAAAGTAGCGAAGCTAATGGTGGACAACTGGATAAGCTCAGTATTCGTAAAAGACGATAACAACAAAGTAGTCGGAATCGTGACCGATGGTATAGTCTTCCGTCTTGTGGCTAAGGAGAAGGATCCTCGGCTTTATAAGGCGGGGGATGTGATGGTGAGGGACATTATTACGGTGAGTGAGGATGCTTCGATTGATGAGTTGAGAAATCTGTTTGAGAAGAGTAAGGTGAAGCGGGTCGGTGTTGTTGATAAGAATGGTGAAATTGTGGGTGTCATTAATAAGAAGTGGATTAATCAGTTTAAGAAGTACACGAGATACTATGATATTCAGTTACAGCCTAAGGTGTCGTCAGAAAAATCACCTGAGTGAAATAATTAGGATGACAATCTAGAACCCCAATACTTGAACGTTGAAAAAAAGGAAAATTGAATAATGCAAAAGGTGGATTTATCATCGTTTCACTGTTTGTCTCTGGTGCATTAATATGTCTAAAAAGCTGGATAGTAATAAAATCAATGGCCTCGAGATTGAACAAAAAGGGGAAGAGCATCCTACGAACATTTTTGAGGGTTTGATAGGAATTTTTCTATGCTACTTTCACGAGGCTAAAGGACACCTCACTTTGTTTACATGCCCAGAGAGCCTGAAGAATGATGTGGAAACATTGAGGATAATTCAGAAGCACCCTGTGTGGTGGCTTGGCGCAGAGGATTTTAAAGAAGAAGGATTGAATCGAGTTGATTTAGAATTTGGAGGGAAGGTGTATGCTGCTACAAAGTTCAAGGCTAAGTCGGCTAGAGAAAAACAGAGGGCAGGTATGTCCGCTGAAACAGAGGAGGTTTTCGTTCTCGTAGTTAGTGTGCCTGTCGGTTTGGCTAAACCGTTAGGAGACAAGTTACTTAGCGTTTTACTCTAAAAAATCAGGGATAGTTTGAAGGATAAGCTCTATATTCTCATAGAGAAAGACTTGGTCTGTTCTAAGCCAATTAAAACCAATGGGGATACTAAACTTATCAAAGACGGGGAGGAGATAGAAAACGGACTAACAAACATTTGTGAGATTTCCATACCGATAATATCCTCCGAATTGATGGATGCTCTGCAGAGTGATGTGGAAAAACAGAGAAATCTAGTGTACTTCCTTCTTAGCAATATGTACGATGTCACTGGTCCACAGGCGAGAGCGGTTCCATTATCTGGAAAGAGTGCGATAGAGACGAGAGCTATTGAGCACATTCCTGAAAGCCCTATAGAACTGGTAGGTGTGGAATTTACTGATGGTAAAAAGAAACTGAAAATAACGGTTAAAAACAATTCCGAGAAAAGCTTAGAGAACATAAAAATAGCCATTGCGCACATTGAAGAGTTTTTTGAAACATATTCTTGGGACACGATGGTCGAACTTTGGTTCCCCTACGAAGAACTAGTATTCCAGTACCCACGAGTCGACAATGACGGCGAATACATCCTAAAAATCGAAGACCGAACCGAAAAACTACTAGTAAAAAAAATCTCAATAAAAGAAATGCAATAAAAACCAACCCAAAGAATCAAGAAACCAAAAAATGCTACTTTCCCAAAAATTCGATGAAAAATTAACCAAATGTTCACAACATAAAATTAAATTAATTGCTACACACTAATATTTTAAAAAAAAAGAGTGATTGCCTTGAAATTTTCACTCATCAAGCTCAGCCTTTTAATAGTTCTGATAACCATGGCAGTTCCTTTACTATTTCTTCCCGCCCCTAATTTTTGGGTTCCAATTGTTATTTCACAGAATCAACAATCAATGCAAATACAAAATGTGCCCACACCACTCATTCTAAAAACAAACACCACACAATACGTAATAATAGCCCCCTCAAACTGGGCTAACAACACCAATCTAACACAATTCGCAGAATGGAAAACACAGAAAGGAATACCCGCAACCATATTTAACACAACATATATCTACAGTAACTATGATGGAAAAGACCCACAAGAACAAATACGTAACTTTCTAAAATACGCATATAACCAGTGGAATATTCATTGGGTTCTATTGGCAGGGGACACGGGTGAAATTCCCATAAGATACTTTTGGACCGGATCTGGATACGGAGTTCCCAGCGACTATTACTATGCCGCTTTGGATAGTAGCTTTGATAATAACGGTAATGGTCTATACGGGGAGTTCGGTGAAATAGATTGGATTCCGGAACTATACGTCGGAAGATTTCCTGCCTCAACCGTGACTGAACTTGTAGACATGATAAACAAGACTCTCACCTATGAAAGAGACATAGAAAACAGGACAGGAGACTGGATGCGAACAGCAGTTTTCGCAGGAGCGGAAATAAATAAAGGTCTCGATATTCAAGGTTGGAGAATCAAAAACTATATCCGCGGTTACGTTATACCTCAAGAAATGGGCATGAGTTTTACTAATCTATTTTATGACTCTAATAGATATTATGATAATCTAACTCTAGCTAGCTTTACTAGTGCAATAAACGCGGGATGCGCAATAGTTAACTTATGCTCTCACGGCTCGGACTCTATTGTTACGGTATCTCAGGGTGGAGCTCACTATTTTAGTTCTTCGGAAGCTGATAGCTTAAATAATGAATGTCAATTACCATTAGTTTTTGCCTCAGCCTGTTCAACTCTACGTCTGGATGACAAATATTGTATAGGTGAAGCCATGTTGAAAAATCCAGACAGTGGAGCGGTGGCATATATTGGAGCGACGAGAAATAGTTTTGGAGGGGATACCGTTAATGATCTGTTAGATTCCCTTTTGGACGCGTTGTTCTTTGAAATATTCTTCAAAACTGATGATGGTTTATTTTCTCAGCGTCCAGGATATGCACTCTATGAGAGTAAATATCAGTACTACCAGGAAGTGGGTTTAGCGAGGATGGCTGGAAACTTTGAGTATCGACAAGAGTTTTTGGAATATATTCTTCTAGGTGATCCGGAGCTTTCGATCTGGACGAATATCCCCCAAAGTTTGAATATTATCCTGCCCGAATCTACGCCTGTTCCTGGGCAGATGATGCAGATCATGGTTAAGAGCGAGGAGGATGTTCCATTGGATGGTGCTTTGGTTTGCATCAATGGTACAAACTATTATCACACCTATCTTACCGAGTCAGATGGTAGTATACGAATTCCTGCGCCTCAGACGGGGAGCTATAACATCACAGTTTCAAAGCCCAACTTTTTGTATAACACAACTGTTCTAGACGTAGGCGTCACAGCAGACCAACCTACAACCTTTGTTATAGATGCTCCTATGAGAATCAATCCTGGGGAACAGTTTACAATACAGGTTTATTGCAGTGATCCTCAGGGAGTAGCTGAATTAGAAATCGTGGTGACTGATTATCGTAAAGTAATCGTTAATTCCACGTATTCTCTATCTGAGAACTCTTATAGCATGGTTGTGGATTCATTCTACTTTAATAACCATAGTGTGGTGTTTTATGTTAGCGCAGTGGATTCGGAGGGGTATCGCACCTTTTCAGATGCTCAGGAAGTATGTGTTCAAAGTTCAGCCATGACTCCGCTGATCTTACCGGTGATAATTAATTTTACTGATAACTATCTTCAGAACATTTTGTGGTTGTCAACTCCTTTCCTTATCTGCGCTGCGGTGGCTATTTTTGCTTGGCCTTCCAAGGAAGAGTAACCCTCAACCTTTACCTGAAAATAAAAAATTATCCCTAATGTGGACGATTTCCGTCGTGTGCAAACCGTTTTTTAATTTTTATTGCACAATCGAAAAGGTATTAAGTAAGCAAAAAATGTGTAATATTGGAGTTCAAGGTTCTATAACGTAGGTCTAGACTCTTCTAAAAAATTTATATACTCGGCAATAGTTATAATTCCAACTATAATTCAGACAAATAAAAGTACACTCAAATCCCAATAGATTGTCATAGGAAGACTAGATTTACGTTTAAAAAACCAGAGAAAACAAGAGAAAGGAGAGAAAAACGTGTTGAACGAGGAGGAAAAAGGGTACGTAAGCTACACGTTTCCCGAAAGACTTCTAAAAGTAAAAAAACTTGAAAATTTCGGACGCTTAAACCAAGAAGTAATAAGAAGCGGCGTGTGTAGCGCCTGCGGCACCTGCGTCAGCATCTGCCCAGAAAAAGCCCTCATAATGGAAGGCGAAACCCCAAAACTGATCGGAAAATGTAGTGCTTGCGGCATCTGCTACAGAGCTTGCGCGAAGACGATAACTTCGGTAAAGGCCTTGGTTGGTGACTATGTTGCGGCTTTTGTCGGTAAGTCTGCTTTAGATAAGGTGAATGGTCAGGATGGTGGGGTTGTAACTTCTCTTTTAATGTATGCTATGGATAATGGGTTAATAGATGCAGCAATAGTGACTATGAAAAGTGAGGAGGACCCTTGGAAGCCTGTTGCGAGGATAGTTACTAGTTCTGAGGAGCTTTTGAAATCTTCGGGTAGTGTTTACTCTCATAGCCAAACCGTTGAAGCCTTGGTGGAGGCAATAGATAAGGGTTATCGTTCTATAGCTTTTGTGGGTACTCCCTGCAACATAGACGCTGTTGCCAAGATGCAGACGCAACCCTTTGGCCTGCTGCACTTATTTATGAAGGCAAAAATCCTGAAGGTAGGGCTGTTTTGTATGGACTCTTTCTCTCATGAGGGGCTTAAAGAGTTTTTTGAGGAAGAGCAAGGGATACCTCTAAGTTCTATTAGTAAGATGGGTATTGCGGGTGGAAAATTTAACATAAGCTATGATGCTGATAAGACTGGTGCTTGGACCGTCAAAGAGCTTGATAAATATCGTTCAACTAGTTGTCACTACTGTCGGGATCTTACCTCTGAACAGGCGGACATATCCGTTGGTAGCGTGGGGTCCCCTGACGGGTACTCAACAATACTGGTTCGGACAGGTGTGGCTAATGAACTTCTTGAGGACGCTATGGAAAACGGTTATCTGGTTTTGGAGCCCTTAGACCGGGAGGGTCTCCAAAGAGTGTTGAACCTAGCGAGGTTGAAGAAGGTACAAATGTACACTGAGAGAAGGCGTCACACCTATGTTTTGAAATATGTTCCAACCACCGCGGGGGTTCCGGAACCTGTGGAAAGAGTGGGAGCGATACCTTTGGCTGAGGAGAAAACTAAAGAAAAGGAAGGTATAGCGGAGCGTGCTCTGCGCAAGCTGCTTAAGGTTTCAGAGGCTCGGTTTGTTGAGGGCAATACTATGCTTCAGTTGACTTTGTCAAATAATTCGGGGAAGACTATAAACGGTGTGAAGGTGAGGATTGCCCAGTTGGAGGATTTATTTGAGACTAATTCTTGGGAAACGTATATTGAAACATGGTATCCCTTTGAGGAGCTTGAATTCGCTTATCCTAGGGCCGAGAATGATAAAGAATACCTGTTAACTATTTCCGATAGGCAGGGAACGATTCTATCACAAAAGTTTAATGTGAAAGAAATGGAAGGTAAAAAAACGGAATAATAAACGTTAAATAGTAATATGATTCAAATGTGGTGCGGAGGAAGAGTACATTGAAAATCTCGTTGGTTGGTTTATCTGGATGTGGAAAAACAAGCATATATATGACTACATTTGCTGGCAGAAAACCTGAACAAACTAAGGGTGCAGCTCCAACCATCATGTATGAGATAAGGAGACACCCCTTCCTTGGCTTGGAAGTTTCGATATTTGATTTTGGAGGTCAGGAACAGTATCGGGAATCTTACATGAGTGACCCGAAGGTATTTTCAGGAACAGATGTGCTAATTCCAATTATTGACCTTCACGAGCCTGAAGGCTTTGAGGAAGCGAAGAAATACTTCACCAACATAATAGATTTGTTTAAAAAGAATAAAATTAAACCAGCGGTACACATTTTCTTCCACAAATATGATCTACAAGACTACATGAAAGAGCTTCTTGACACGAATCTAGAAAAAGCTAAGGGTATATTCATGGATCTATTCTCTGAATGGAAACCTGAGTTTCATGTTACCTCCATCTATGAGCAGGAAAGGCTTGCCGAAATCTTTAGAGATATACTAGTTGCAAGTTACGAGTCTCTCGAAAAACATGTTGAGTCTGCTCAGAAACAATTAGGTGAAATCCCCGCGAGAATTATTATCAGTGACACCGCGGGTAACGTAATTGTACACAATGTTCAGGGCATCAGCACCGGGCTGCAGCTGAGAGGTGACTTAAGAGACTTCATAGGTGCATGCAACAATTTGAGGGAAAACTTCTTTATGTCTGATTCCGCAGAATTCAGCGGACGGGGACTAGAAGGAGACAAGGAGATTTCCCTGCACGTATTCAAATTCATAATAGCTGTACTAATAATGAAAACCCAAGAGCTAGACAAGGGTGCTGAGGAAAAAATTGAATCACTGCTCTCCGATATGTCTATGTTTGCCGACCTTGTGGTTAGAGCCCACGCCGAGAGTTGAATAATCCAATTATTAGGGTAGTTTCTAATGTCAATAGAGTTGCGTGCAAAGGATTCTGCAGCGGCGGGGTCTTCCATTAGAACCATAACCAAGTTCGACCTTGCTGATGATACAAAGATTTGGTGGGGTGGATTAACCCTCCAGACCAACTTACCCTGCGGAAATGAGCTTCCATTATCAACAAGCGAAATATTTTGTGAGGGATTTCTTGAAAACGGAACCTACATTCGAGAACGTGAACTCTCTATAAGCAGAAGAGCTGTTCCTACTCTTATAAGAAAAAATATTCATTACCTTATTAAAGCAACTCTATCAGTTGGCAAACCGGGCAAGCACGGTGAAGAATTCAAAATCGTATCGGAGAGACCGATAAAGATAAGATCGGAACAAAAGTTTGAACCTAATCCTGTTTCTCTCACGATTAAGGGAATGAGCTTCAGCATCGAAAAGGACTCAGTGCTTCCGGGTGAGATAATTAAACTAAACTACAAAACTGAGGGGTTGAAACTCCTAACAGTAAATCTGGTACACGACACAAACATTAACTGCGCTTGTCCAAAATACGCAAAGGTTTGCGTTCATATTAAAAGAAATCCCCCGGAGACGTTAACCACTGTTGAGGAAAAGAACCCTACACAAGGTTATCTATCCCTAAGAATACCTCAGTACGCTGAACACAGCTACAACTATTTCTGGGAGCCCACCGAAAGAACCCAATGGTCCCAAACATTCGGAGCTTACTCCTACTGGTATCTAGATGTCATATGTACCAAGATTACTGGAGAGAGTATCAAATTCCAGATACCTATAAATATCCTATTACCACCCCTCGGGGATGAGGGATTGTTTGAAGAATCAAAAGCCAAGGGTATATTACAAGGAAAGATACTACCGCAATCCTTAGAGGTTGCAGTGGAACAAAAAGAAGATAAGAGATTGAGTATGCACGTGACGAACAACACGAAGAAAGAGCTCAAGGGAGTTACCATAAAAGTTGTTGGGATAAAAGAAGAACTATTTGAAACAGCGCCTTATATGCTAGGGGTCAAAAAGCTACCCGTAGGAAAAGAAGTAGACTTAAATTATGAATTACGCGAAAAAAAGGTTCAAAGCTTTCAACTGTCTTTCGAAGATAACGAAGGAAACACCATAAATAAAAGGATTAAGATAAAACATTCTACTTAAAACAAAAAATCACAAAAATTCAATAATACACTAGATTTCTTTATTCTATATCCCTGTTAGTTTATTTAACAAATTTTTTAAAATCATGCCCACGCATAATAGTGAATTCTCTAACCTATTACGCCTTTAAACTTTATACTCTTAGGGCTAGGGAAATGTCTTTAATAAAAGCAGTGCTATATTATTCTAGCATTTAAACATAAAAATAATTTAGGGGATGGCAGTTTGAAAGTAGAGGAAACTGGAGTACCGGTTATAGACTTTTCTTTAGGTAAACTTTCTGGGGGACAAGTACTGCTTTTTACTGCAGACTCCTCCACACTTAACGACGCGATGCTGCTTAGCATGCTAGTTACTTTCAATCTAATAGATCAAGGAATGTCTTGTGTTGCGATTCAAACAGACGAACCCTATATTCTAGCTTTAAAAAAATTTAAACACATTTTTCTGCCTGAAAAGGTTCCACTTTTACTGCAAAAAGTGGAAGAAGGGAGGTTCACTTATCTAGATCTTGTATCTAGTCCAATTCAATCCGATGAAATCGCTGAAAATTTAAACGGGGTTAGGCTGGTTAGTAACGATATAAATAGAATATTGTATGAAGCTAACCAAGCAATAGAAAAAACCAAGACAAAGTTTCCCAATAGCAAAATTATTTTCTTATACCATAATGTTAGCTCCACCATAGTAGATTTCGATTCAAAAGCTGTTTTAAAGATGTTAAGAAAACTAATAGGGACTATAAAACAGGATGGTAACATCTTCATCGGTGTGGTAAACAGAGACATTCATGAATCAGAAATAACAAATGCTCTAAAACACTTTGCAAGCTATGTGCTAGAACTTGGATTAGAAATGAAGAATGACTTGCCTCATCCTTATTTACAAGTCTCTAAAACCCCAATGGTTGGAGTGATTAAAAGAATTTTACACAAAAGACTTGCGTATCATATTTCTGGTGACAAGTTTGAAACCTTTTCACCTATTTCCTTCTACTTAGATGAATTAGAAGACGGTCAGATTTTTTATCAGAAAGGTGAGGTTTCTATACTAGGAACCAAAAGCCTTGTACTTCCTGTTCAATTTCTAGTGGAACTTCTAAAAACTTTAGAAGAAAATCTTGATTATGAGCTATATAGAAAAATGGTTTTAGAACTAGGTATAGAATTCGGAGCTAAAAACGTTAGAGCTGTGGAATCGGAATTTAAATTAAAAGAGGATCGCCTTTTACTTTCAACCCTTAAATACCTTAGTGCTAGAGGCTATGGTAAGTTATTAGGCTTTGAGGGTAATCTTAAATCCGGTAATATGAAATTCCTAATTCATTCTTCCTTGGCTGAATTAAGGGGCAAATCGAATCAGCCTGTTGACGCTTTATATGAGGGAGGCTTACTAGGAGTGTTACAAGAAATTACGGGGAAAAAGTGGTCTTGCAAAGAGACAAAATGCATAGCTATGGGAGATGATCACTGCGAGTTTGAAACGACTCAGATATAGATTGCCCAAAAACTAGTTTATGTACAAATTACTAATCAATTTTTTAACTTTTCAAAGGGGATGTGAATTGAAAATTCGAAATACTGGAATAGAATTTGTGGATCAAACACTGGGAGCTCTTTATGGCGGTTTACCCATAATATTTTCTACAGACTTGACAACCACAAATGATGCTCAGAGACTTGGTAATCTAATAGCATTAAATATTTTAGAGAAAGGTGGAGGGTGTATTCTTGTCTATGAAAACCTGTCCTTCTCTCAGGTAATAAGTGAAATCTTGTATCTGCATTCCCCAGAAAAAAGGCTGGTTCTCCAAAAGGCGATGGATGAGGGTAGATTGCACTATCTCAATATCGTCTTAGAGGACACCATTAGCAGCGCGAATCTTAACAAATCAGATTTAACAAAGCCAGTTGAGAATGATCTCAACATAATAACTTATGAAATTTTAAACTCAAAGAATCAAATCAAGAAAAACTTTTCAGATGCCCCCGTTCTAATTCTACAAACAAACATTAGTTCCTTGATGGTGGATTTCGGACCCAAAGACGTATTGGCCATGATAAGAAAAATGATTTTAAATGTTAAGAGAGGAGGGGATTTGTTTCTGGGCGTTCTAAATCGAGAAATTCAAGAGCGGAAAGTAACTAATTCCTTTACCCACTTTGCTGATTATATACTTGAATTTGGAATAGACTTACTTGGCGGTAAAAAACAAAGCTACGTGTCAGTAAACAGAACTCCCTTGTCTAAGGATGCTGCAAAAAGACTTTACAAAAAATTCGCTTATGAACTTTCAGAAGATAATTTCTATACTGTTCCTTCTCTCCCCACTTCCTTCGAAGAGTTAAAGGAAAGTATTTCCTATCTTGAGAGGGGAGAAATCACCGCCTATGATACAAATTACACTATTACTGAGATGAGAACTTTCGTAAATTTCTTAAAAGAAATTGAAAAAAAACTTGGGAAAAGCGATTACACTCAACTGATTAAAAATGTAGGTGAATCTATAGGATCACAAATTACAAAAGCATTATCCTCCAGATTTCAGCCAACTGCCGAGGACCTTTTTACAGCTGCTTTAAATCACCTTTCAATTACCGGTTGGGGCAAGTATAAAATTTTGGAGGGAGATGTTAAATCCAAGAGGATAAAAGTTGAAAGCGTTTCTATATTTTCAGCTAATTATGGAGAATCTGATCATCCAGTCTGCATATTAGAGGGTGGTATTTTACAGGGAATATTGGAAGAACTTACTTCAATGAACTGGACCTGTGAGGAAAAAGAATGCATTTCCAAGGGAGACAAGCAATGTAAATTCGAACTTGAACTTCAAATAAAAAACCACTGAACTCAATTTATCAAAGCTTATGGTGAGGAATAAGTTTGAAGATCGAAAAAAATTTAATAGATTTTATAGAAGAGAATCTGGGTAATCTAGATGAAGGTACTTCAATATTGTTTATTTGTGATTCTTTTACTCTAAAAGATGCAGTAAATCTCTGCGGTCTTATTACTCTGAACTTCCTTGAACAAGGAGGAGGTTGCATCATAGTAGGCACAATTTTGCCATTCTCTATGATCTTTGACTATATTGAAAATAGGTTTGTACCGGAATCACTTCCTCTTATTCAGAAAGGTTTAGAGGAAGGTAGGAGTTATTATATCGACGCCGTTTCAAAGGATTATTTTCAAGAAGCTCCAGCTGGCTTTAAGGGTGCAAGTATAATCGATAATAACCCGAATAGAATAATCTATGAAATCCATTTATTAAGAGATCAAATCAAAAAGAGTTTTATAGACATTCCAGTTATGATTTCGTACCAGAATTTTAGTTCGTCTATTATTGATTTTGGTTCAGAATCCGTTTTAAAAATGTATAGAAAGCTGACTGCAAATGTAAAGCTAAATGGAGACCTTATTAATGGTGTAGTTAATCGTGACCTTCATGATGCCCAAGTAATAAACACATTGATACATTTTTCGGATTTTGTATTAGAACTTTGCTCCGAAGAAAAAGGAGGAATGAAACAACCATATATGCAAATATTGAAATCCCCAATTTTAGAGCCAAATAGAACATATTTACAGCAAAGCTATGCTTACCTACTATCTGACAATAACTTCTTTAAGATTCACTCTCAAGCCCCCGATTTTAATGAGTTGAAAAGAAATATTTCCCATGATGAGAATGGGGCGCTTTTAATCTATGATACAGAGTATTTAATAACCCCGCTGAATACTTACTTAGTGTTATTTAAGGAGCTTGAGAAAAATTTAGGAATAAAAGAATATAGAGAATTGGTAAAAAATTTCGGTAAATCCTTAGGTTTCGAAATTATAAACCTCCTTAAATCAAAGTACAATATTGAAGGAAACGAGTTATTGGAAAGAGCAATAAACTATTTCCTGATTCAAGGGTGGGGAAAATTAATAAAAAGGGAGGGGAGCCTGGAGTCTGGTAGACTTCAGTTATCTTTCTTATCGACATTGGCACATAACTATGGTGCAGCTGACCACCCGGTTTGTGTAATGGGAGAAGGCATTTTATCAGCCATGTTAGAAGGCACCACTGGAAATAAGTGGAATTGTAGAGAAACAAACTGTATAGCGATCGGTGATGAACTGTGTGTATTCGAAGCAAAAGTAGAAAAGTAAAACGCCTTTTAACAAGATGGGCTTTCTCTCTGTTATCCCTGTTACTCATAGAAAAAGATAATATCTATATCACCATTCTTTATTTATAGATTGAGAAGGGATTAGTGTTGAAAATTCGTGAAACGGGAATCGACTACATTGATAAAACTTTAAGACGCCTATATGATGGTTTGTCAATTTTGATAGTGTCAGATTCTTTTACACTAAATGATGCTGAACGACTTGGGGCTTTACTTGCTTTGAACTTTATGGAGAAGGGTGGGGCCGTTATCGCTATTCAAACCAATTTACCCTTCGATATGGTCCAAAAAGAGGTTGAAAACACTTATTCCAACGAAAAATATATGGCGTTTAAAAAGGCTATACGCGACGGCAAGTTTTATTTCTTGGATTTGGTTTCAGGCGAAAATAAAATAAGCGCCACCTATAACGATTTTAAAAATGTTAGGGGCATAGCAAACGACCCAAATAGAATTACTTATGAAATAAATGATGCAAAAAATCAAATCAAACAGAAATTTCCAGATACACCAATACTTATTATTTATTTAAATATTAGCTCTTCAATTATTGACTTTGATTCAAAAACTATTATAAAGATGATTAGAAAACTAGTCATAGATGCCAAGAGAGAAGACAATATTCTTTTGGGAATAGCAAATCAAGACGTCCATGAACCCACAGTAACTAATACCTTGACTCACTTTTTTGATTACGCAATCAAATTTGGTTTAGAAAAAATTAATGAAAAAAAGCATTCATATGTACATGTCTCAAGAACTCCCTTGGTAAAGGAATCCCATAAAATTCTGAACCAGCGATTTGCATACTATTTCTTACGTGATAAATTCATCACAT
Organism: Candidatus Jordarchaeum madagascarense; assembly: GCA_019056875.1. GTDB lineage: Archaea > Asgardarchaeota > Jordiarchaeia > Jordiarchaeales > Jordiarchaeaceae > Jordiarchaeum > Jordiarchaeum madagascariense. Next base: position 12,704 of record DXJA01000411.1, on the reverse strand, counting down.
TATTTCCCCTATATCACTCATTTGACGAAATGAAAGAAAGCATTTCGTTTAACGAACTAGGACAAATTTCGGTGCTCGGTTGGAACCATGTTATAACTCCAATAGAGACCTTCACATTATTTCTCAAGACTAATGAAAGATTGCATAGCCAAGAAGAACGTCAACAAATATTTTTTGACTTGGGCGTAAAAGCAGGTATGGGCGCCGCCCGTTTAATCGCATCTGAAAATCGTTTAAGCAATAAAAAACTATTCGAAGAAGTTTTAAAATATAACACGATAGCGGGGTGGGGTAGACCGTTATCAATTGAGGGAGATATTGATAAAGGTAAACTAAAGATTACTGGAATTTCTACGATTGCTTTATCCTATGATCGCTTGGATCATCCCGTATGTAATTTTGTCGGAGGGTCTTTGGCTGGAATTCTTCAGGTAGCCACAAAAAAGGAGTGGACATGTAGAGAAACAAGATGTATAGCGAAGGGGGATGAATACTGCGAGTTTGAACTGGAATTAAGAAAATGATACAAGAGTAAAAACCTAAATTAACAGTAATTATAAGAAATCAGGCTTAGAAGTAGGTAGCATATTTTCCCTCTATTCTTTTGGACTCTAGTTTTTCCAAGTTTCTTTTTCTTTTTCCTTTTGCCAATTTTAAAACCATAGGTAATCCCGGTTCAACTTCCTCTAGGGGCTTTGAGGTTAGGTATCCCTCCTCTTGAGCCTTTTGGAAAACTTCCTTTCCTCTTTCTGTTCTAACCAGGACAGTTGACCAGCCGGGTGGTGATCCAATGGAACCCACCGAAATGTCTGCGAGTTCGTTTGTAAGATCTGGGCATACGTGGCAAGCATCCCTTGCTAGACTGGTTACTTCTTTGATTGGCACCGATGTTTGTTCACCGGTTTTGGTGTACACTGAGAATTGTCCCTTGTTGATATCCATTTTGCGGGCATCTTCCAGTTTAACTTTGCAGTACTCCTCAGAAATTTTTTTCATATTCTGGTATGCAAAGTTTTCCATACAAAATATTCCTATTATAAAGGCAATGTCCGCCATGAGCTCTTGGAACCCGTCTGAAAAGACTTGAGACTTTCTAACCGACTGAATCTGGCAAGGGGTTCCAACCACAGCAATTTTTTTGAGCCCCATTTTTTTTGCTTTTTCAAGTCTTATGAGCGTGGGAGTGATCACGTATTTGGTGCCTGCCGTTTTAAGTAGTTCCTCTTTGGTTGTTATAACTTCTGGTTCCGATACCCAGTTTTCTCCAGTCTTTTTTACTGCTAGTACCCCATCTATCAAGTTATGGTCAAAAAGGTAAGCTAGAATGGAGGTTACTATACCCCCGTCTTGGCAAACTTCTCTTATTTCTTCTTTCTTGGTTTGGGCTGAAAACGCGTTTTTATAGAACGCTATTGGCTCCTCTTCCAAGTTGGAGGGCTTCCCCTTTACGTAATCTCTTATAAGGTCTAGATAAAGAAAAGTTCTAGGACAGGCCACAATATTACATATTCCACATCCTATGCACTTGTCTTCATCAATTACAGGGGCTTCATCTACAATCGTTATTGCATTAGTCGGACAGTAACTCACACAAGCGCCGCAGTCCACGCAGAGTTTTTCATCCACAATAAATTTGATTTTTTCATAGGGGGTTCTTGATAGCTCCGACTTTAAAATGGGTTTATAAACCGTTTCAGCGCCATCAGTATCCTCACCACTTCTTTCAACCAAACCTTCGTACTCCAAAAGTCGGAGATGCTTTCTAATATTAAAGTTTGGTATTCCCAATTCCTGTTCCAGTTGGGCTAAAGTTGCATTTTCCAATTTTTTTAAAATTATCAGAACCTTTATTCGTTCTGTTTCATCATCTATAAAAAAATCTAAAATTTTTTCCCATTCCTCACGTGTAAATTTTCCACATTCAAGGATTTCTTTTTCTCCTCCGAACCAAGCGCGTACCCTGAAACTGTTTACTGCTTCTAATGTCGCATTCAATTCATCCTTAAGTTTATTTACCAATTACGCGACCTCCGTTCAAATAACCTGCCTAGAGGTTACCTAATCCTCCGCTTATGAGAATCGTCTCCCGAGTCCTCAAAGATTTCTTGATTCGGGATCATCCGAGGGGTAACCGGAATTATTATTCTTCACGTATGGGGTTTGGTCCTAGTTTCTCGAGTTTCTTCATCATATCTTCAATAGATTCTTTGAATCGACCAACTTCAGCTGCTGAACAGTTATACATGTTTACTCGATCGGCTCCAAGTCCGCGTCTTTCAAGTATTCTTTTAACAAAGTCGACGTGTTTTTCCGCCATAATGTTTCCCGTTTCAAAGTCACACTCACCGGTGTGTCATCCTACAACCATTACGCCGTCTGCACCCTTGACGATTGCTTCTAGCAACAGAGAACTGTCAACTCGTCCAGTGCATCTCAAACGCACGATTCTAACAGACGTGTCGTAAGAGACTCTGGAAACACCTGTCAGATCGGCTACTCCATAACCTCATTTCCAACATGCGAACATTATAACTTGGTAGGTCAACTTTTTTCCTCCAACATTCACTCCTTTATTAATAATTGTTTTTGTCCCTCTGGTTGCTTACCAGAGCTTTCATCCACCAGTCAGTGCTTTCGCTAGTGGAATCATTAGGCATAAGGACTAGGATTTTACAATCGCTGTTACCTCTTCTCTTAATTGTTCATCGCGATAATATCTGAGATCCAAGGCATGTGCGGGGCAAGAAGCTACGCAGATTCCACAACCCTTGCAACTCGCTTCGTCCAATCTTGCTATGCCGTCAACCACTTTAATTGCCCTGAAGGGGCAATTTCTTTCACATCTCTTGCAACCAATGCACAGTTCTTCTTTAATTACTGGGGTTATCAGTTCCAGTGTTGCTTCGCCGGCTAGACACCAGGCTGTCGCGGCTGACGCTGCGGCTTTAGCTGAGGAAACTGAGTAGGATATGTCCTTGGGTCCTTGTGCTGTGCCACATATGTAAATAGCATGGGTTTTTGTTTCTTGAGGGTTAAGTCCGGTGTGTATTGGTTGCAGGAACCCGCTTGCAGCTCTGTCAATGCCCAGAATCGAGCCGAGTTCTGTTCCTGCTTTTGATGGTACCACCGCGGTTGAAAGAACCAGTAAATCGACTTCAACAGTTTTTATCTCGCCGGTTAATGTGTCTTCAACTCTGAGCCAGAGATTTTTTGTTTCCGGATCTTCCCTAACTCTTGCCACATTGCCTCTAACGAAATTCACTCCGTGTCCTCTGACGCCTGTGTAGTACTCTTCGTGTCCTTCATCTACTGTCCTCAGATCCATATAGTATATTGTTATATCCGTGTCAGGGTCATGTTGTTTTATTAGTTTTGAATTCTTCATCGCTACCATGCAGCAGACTTCGGAGCAGTAGGGATTAGTTTTCAAGTCTCTTGACCCTACACACTGAATCATTGCGATTCGCTTTGGCACCTTTTTATCAGAAATTCTGTATACGTGTCCATCAGTGGGTCCCGTGGGGCTCAACATGCGCTCCAGTTCAACCTGTGTAATAACGTTTTCATAGTTGCCGTAACCGTAATCTCCCCGCTTAGCTGCGTCGTACATGTCTATACCTGTAGCAACTATTATCGCCCCAACCTTAACCTCACTCTCTTGGGGTTTCTGCTCATAGTCAATCGCACCAGCCAGACATTGGCGTTCACATGATTTGCACTGAATGCAGTCCTCCATAGAGATTGTAGCGATCATTGGTACTGCTTGGGAGAAGGGTATGTATATGGCTTTTCTTGTTCCGAGTCCATAGTTGAATTCATCTGGGACTTCTACGGGGCACTTCTCGGAACATGCACCACATCCCGTGCACTTGCTTTCATCCACATATCTTGGTTTCTTGAGCAGAGTTACCGTGAAATCGCCTGGACTTCCCGATAAATTCTTTACTTCGGTGTAGGTTAGCAGTTCAATGTTTGGATGTTTAGCGGCTTCAACCATTTTTGGAGCCAATATTCAGATTGCACAATCGTCTGTAGCAAATGTTCTGTCAAGCTGAGCCATCACTCCACCTATAGCAGGCTTTCTTTCCACAAGATAGACTTTGAGTCCATGATTTGCAACTGCAATTGCTGAACTTATTCCCGCTATACCGGCTCCTATCACCATTACTGCGGGCTCCACTTTCACTCTCCTCTGAGGTACGTCCTCTAGTAAGCGTGCCCTAGCTACTCCTGCGGCGACTAGATGTTTCGCTTTCTCTGTGGCTGCTTCTGGGTCGTTGTAATGGACCCATGAGCATTGTTCTCGGAGATTAACCATTTGGAAGTAGTAGGGGCTGACTCCGGCACTCTGTAAGAGTGTTCTGTAGGTTGGTTCATGTGTCTTGGGGGTACATGATGCTACTACTACTCTGTTTATTCCGAGCTTTTCTATATCCTCTTTTATTATATTTTGTCCCGGGTCTGAGCAGAAGAACGAATAGGTTTTCGAAGTTTTCACGTTGGGAAGTTTACTTGCGAATTCCGCCACCGCTTCACAGTCAACGACGCTTCCTATGTTAACACCTCACTCGCAAACGTAGACACCGATAGCAGGTTCCGATGCAGTTTTCTCATTACTCATCTGCGGTAACCACCTCCAATTTATGAATTGGGCTATTCATGTGTTTCCCTTCCAATTATGGCTCGTTTGATAGCAACTTTCATCCTTTGCCTATCGAAGCTTAATCTTTTACCAATTGTTGATACCAGTCGCTTGTCCTGGCCGCCTTTCAAGCCCAATTCTTCCATTATTTCTTTTACGAGGATTTGTTCTTCCTCGTTCAACTCAATTTTTTTACTCATTCTATCAGCACCATTGTGCTTTTTTCAATTTTGTAAGCGTATGGCCATTCTCGGATTAGGGGCGAGCAACAAATTCTTCGTGACACCAATCAAGTTACTAGTTTAATAAACTTAGCGTAAACATTTTTGTATGGTGAAAAAGGTGGATGTGTTATATCTTAGTTTTTGGAAGAGGGCTCGGACCGAGCTCCTTAATTTTCTCGGTGAAACTTCGAATAACTTCTGCAAACTTCATGCCCTCAGAAGCGGATATCCACTCTAGCCTAAGTCTATCTGAACCCAAGCCGATTAAATCTAATATTTCTGAAGTTGCCTTAACCCTCATCTCCGCGCTCTTATTTCCATCAATATAATGGCAGTCTCCGATATGACATCCTGAAACTAGTACTCCGTCTGCACCTGCTTCAAATGCTTTAAGTATAAAAATCGGCTCGATTCTGCCAGAACACATCACCCTAATTACTCTTATTGTGGGCGGATACTGAAATCTACTGACCCCAGCCAAATCCGCGCCGGCGTACGAACACCAGTTACAACAGAATGCAACTATTTTCGGATCGAATTCTTCTTTTTCTGTCTTTCCCAAAATGTTCACCTCTTACCTATTGCACAGCGCTTTCAATCATTTTGAGTATCTGCCTTCTCTCAAAACGTTTTTGATCAACGGCGCCCACTGGGCACTCACTTACACAAGTGCCGCAACCCTTACACACCGCTTCTATAACACGAGCTTTTCTAGTTTGTATTTTCATCTCTCCTAGTTGCTCTTCACAGGTTATCATCTGAATCGCATTATAGGGACAAACTTCAGCGCAACGACCACAACCTATGCAGAGTTCCTCATCAACTACTGAGGACATGCCCACTGTTTCAACCTGACCCTTGGCTAGAATTGTTGACGCCCTAGATGCAGCTCCCTCTGCTTGGTCTATTGCTTCTGGAATGGTGCAGGGGGTGCTTGCTGTTCCGCACAGGAATATTCCGTCTGTTGCGAAGTCTAGGGGTCTGAGCTTCACGTGCGCCTCTAAGAAGAAGCCGTGCTGACTTAGGGGCACCTTTAGCATCGAGGATAATTCTTCGTTGTTCTCTATTGGTATCATCGGTGTGGCTAGAGCAACGGTGTCTGCCTCTATTTCTACATTCTTCTGTAGGAGGGGGTCATAAACTTCAACTGTTGGTTTTCCCTCTTTTGATAATCTAACTTCGGGTTTCTGGTCTTCTGAGTAACGAATAAACATTGTGCCTTCTCCCATAGCCTTGCGGTAAAAGTCTTCGTATTCTTTTCCGGGTGTTACAATATCCCTGTATAGTATGTATATGTTCCTTTCAGGATCCGCTTCTTTGAGTTTGATAGCTTGTTTAATCGAGGTTGAGCAGCACACTCTTGAACAGTATGTTCTTCCTTCGGGCTCCCTGGAGCCAACGCACTGGATGAAGACTATGTTTTTTCCAGGGTCAAATGTTCCCTCTTTCATTGTCTCTTCTAATTCTAAGAGGGTGACTATTCTATCGCTGTTTTTATAGTTGTACATTCCAACGGGTTTAAATGATTCTGCACCTACCGCTACGACTATAGTACCTACGCTGATTTCCTTCTCTCCCTCTTCGTTTTCGATTGTAGCTTTGAAGTTTCCGATGTATCCCTCTATGTTCTTCAGTTTTACGCCGGTATATACGGTTATATTCTCGTTTCCGCTTATTTCGTCTATTTTCTCTCGAAGAAGGTCTTTAGCCTTTTTTCCTGACAGGAAAAGCGTGTCTAGGCTTCTTAGCTTGCCGCCTAGTTCCTTTTCCTTTTCAATAAGAGTGACCTTAAATCCTTGTTTGGCGATGCTCAGAGCGGCGGTCATGCCTGCTATACCGCCACCTATAACAAGTGCTGACCTTTCAACTTCCACATGTTCACAGTAAAGTGGTTCAAGCATTCTTGCCTTCTCCACCGCCATTCTAACTAGATCCTTGGCCTTCTCGGTTGCCTTATCGAATTCTCTCATATGAACCCAACTGCACTGGTCTCGAATATTAGCCATCTCAAATAAGAAGGGGTTGAGTCCTGCTTCTTCACAAGTCTTCATGAAGAGCGGCTCATGGGTTCTAGGAGTGCACGAGGCTACAACAAATCTGTTGAGATCATGGTCTGCAATGAGTTGCTTTATTTTATCCTGACTATCGCTGGAACAAGAGTACATGTTGTCTTCCGCATACACAACCCCGGGGAGTGTTTTTGCGTATTCTGCAACGCCTTTACAATCTAGGAATCCCCCTATGTTGGTTCCACAGTGGCAAATCATAACTCCGATTCTGGGTTCATCACTGATTTTTTTCTCGGGCACTATCTTCTTACCTTTCAGTAGTGTTCCTCTGGCTGGTGCGAGAAGTTCTGATGCTTTAGCTGCTGCTGCGCTAGCCTGAGCTACGGACTCTGGAATATCCTTAGGTCCCTGAACATATCCACAGACATAGATGCCGGGAACGTTAGTTTCTACTGGTGAAAACTCATCTTTCTCTTTTATGAAGCAGTTCTGATCCAGATTTAGTCCTAGCATTTCTGCTAGTTCCTTGGTTCCCCTTGAGGGAACAAGGGCCGGTGATAGGACAACCAGTCCTGCCTCCATCTCTCCGAATTCCATTTTTTCCATATCTTCAAAGCGGAGCTTTAGACTATTGGTTTTCGGATCCTCAATAATATGGGGAACCTTTCCACGAATGTATTTAACATTGTATTCTTCCTGAGCCCGGTTTACGAAATCCTGAAAGCCCTTACCGAAGGCTCTCATATCAATGTAAAAGATGTAACAGTCCATGTTGGGGTCGTGTTCCTTTGTTATGATGGCCTCTTTTGTTGCGTACATACAACACACACCGCTGCAGTAGGGTTTCACCTTGGTGTCTCTGGAGCCTACGCACTGAATCCAAGCAATTTTTTTCGGTTCTTTATGATCTGAAGGTCTTACTATGTGTCCCCCTGTTGGGCCGGATGCGCACATTAACCTCTCAAACTCAAGAGCCGAAATGACGTTGGGAAACCTTCCATACCCGTACTCCTTTTTCTGGGTCAGGTCGAACTGGTCAAAACCGGTTGCGACGATAATGGCTCCTACGTTTATCTCCTCTATTCTCTCTTTCTGTTCGAAGTCTATTGCTCCCGCTGGGCAGAATTTCTCGCAGGTACGGCACTTGCCCCGCTGGAAGTAGATGCACTCATCGGGGTTTATAACGTAGGTGTTTGGCACAGCTTGGGCAAAGGGGGTGTATATGGCCTTTGTTTGCCCTAATCCCACATTGTATTCGTCCTCCACTTTTTTGGGACATTTTTCACTGCAGGTTCCACATGCTTTACACTTGGTTTCGTCTACGTAGCGGGGTTTGCGTAAAACCTGTACCTTGAAGTTTCCTGCTTCACCGGATACGCTCTTTACTTCGGAGTATGTTAGCAGTTCAACGTTTGGGTTTCGTCCGACTTCCACCATCTTGGGAGCCAGAATGCAGAGTGAGCAATCGTTGGTTGGGAATGTTTTGTCTAATTGAGCCATCCTCCCCCCGATACTGGGAGATTTTTCTACAAGGTAAACCTTATAGCCTAGATCTGGTAGATCCAGGGAGGCTTGGATTCCTGCTATTCCTCCACCGATAACCAAAACAGAACCTACAATTTCCTCATTGTTTTTCTCCATATCCATACCTCTAAATTAGTTTAAGAGATTGAGCCACCAGTTTAGTCAAATCAGTAATTTCAAAGTCGTATCTTTTCGTTTTAGAATCAGCGAACTGCACCTCAGTTTTTAAACAATTGAAATGTATCTGACACTTGGGACACGTAGTAACAAGAACCTCCGCCGCGGTTCTTTCCACTTCATTCATCCTATCCACTCTTATTGCCTTCGCATAATCATCGCATGATAGAAAACTGCTCGTACCACAGCACAGAGAATCTTCTCTGATTCTTTCCATCTCCACAAAACTCAGTTCCGGTATACTTTTAATAACGGTCCTAGGCGCGTCAAACACCCTTGTCTGCCTTCCAAGACGACACGGGTCATGATAAGTAACCTTTTTCTCCTCTGTTACCGGATAATCCAATTTTCCCTTACCTATTTGCTCCGCTAAAAACTCAGACATATGCACTACTTCGAAAGGCAGCTTACCGAAATGTTCGGGATAGTCTAGTTTAAATGTTCTATAACACTCAGCGCACGTTGTGATAAGTGTTGAGGCTTCTGTCCTATCAATAGCTTGGAGATTGTGTTCCGCCAGTTTTTTAAATGTGTCAACATCTCCCGACCACAATCGGTCGTGCCCACAGCATTTTCCATCCCGTACCACTGCAGGATTTATGCCTAGCTCATTGAGAATAGCTACCGCTGCCACAGCAGTATCTGAATACCTTCCTCCTATATTCGCAAAAACCCGGTCGAAAATAGGTAGACATCCCACGAAATAAGCATACTCATCCTTATCTTGTATCTTAAGTTTTGAAGGAAACCAGTCCCCAAGAATGTTGGGGGTTAAATTTGAATCAGCCATAATTTTGGTAATCATTGAAAGAATACCCGTATGAGCCTCCTCACCACATACCCCTCTCTTAAAACTCTCTACCCTTGCCCCTCTGACGAACCGTGAAAACTCTATACCCATGGGGCAGATTGCAGAGCATTGGTCGCATGTAATACAACTCCAAATGTCCTCGCTTCTAACCAAGCACTCGGGACCGTTTAAAAGAATCTCGTGAATCATAAGTCGGGGATTGAAGTTTTTCAAGGCTGATACTGGGCAGACACCGACGCATTGGCCGCGTAGGGGCTTTTGGCTCCTGCGCTTTTGCCGCATTGGTAGCAGTATTTTACGATGTCTGCCATTGTGGTTTCTGGGGCTGAAACCATTTCTATTCCTCCTTTAACATTTTGAGCACCTTTTTTGGTTTTGCTCTGTTTTCGTTGATTTTGGGTTGTTTTGGTTTGGTTTTTTGGACTTTTTGTTTTTGATGATGCTTCTATTGGCGGGGGCGTGTAATCTTGAATCCATTGTTTTAACAAGTTTTTTGTTAATAAGATTTACCATAAAAACGTTCACTTTTCTCTGAGCCGTTCTAGGGTGTGACCGTTAGTATTGGTCTGTTCTAGGTTTTTTTGAAATAGTTTTTTGGACTCTGGATGAGTGAATTTCCATATACCTGCTTGCGTACCTTTTGTAAACTTTACTTTCTCAACAATTTCTATTTTTCAATTCCACTTACGGTTTCTAGGAGGACTTGAAGTCTCCCTAGCGATAAATGCATAAAAGATTTCTCACTTTTCACAAATTAGTGAAAAGCAAAATATAAAATATAACCCACATTCCGCACCCCCTTTAACATAAATATATTTTTTCATAAATAGTTCCCAGAAGCGCAAGAATCTTCCGGTGAACCTCTCTGAGGTTAAGCACCGCGATAATCCTCTCAACTCCATCATCCCCAATTTCCAGCAGCAGGTGTATCCCTTCAAACAGCTGGAACACCCAACGCATGGTGGGCCGCTTGGTGGGTTTCCCCTTCTGATCTGGGATATGCTCCTCCCTCTCCTCCAGAACCCTCCGGAGCTTGTACTGAGCCACGGAGTAGACAAGCAGGCTGAGGACCATGATCATAACTAGGCTTACAATCCTCTGGGGCTTCTTCAGGAAGACCGAGGAGGCGAAGAAGAGGGGGTCTTTGAGGAAGCGGAAGCCTCTCTCAACGCTCTGCTGCCCCTTGTACTCCCCCAGAAGCTGGTCGCTGTCCAGTTTAAGGTTGTTGGTGGCTACTATGAACTTGCCGCGCCTTCTTTTCTCAGCGTCCACTCGTTCCTCGTCCTTCTCAAAGGCTGCCTTCACATGGTAGACCTTTCTGGGGGGCGGCGCGTTTTTAGCCGGCCTTCCCGGCCTTCCGGTCTTGTTAACCTCAGCCACGCTGACCGGGCCTAGTTTGTGGTACTTCCACCTCCGAGCGGTTTTCTGGGGCGCGGATAGGGCGTCCTCCGGGTGGTTGAATTCTTGGTTTCCCAGGTGCCACAGCTCCTTCTCAATCCTTTCTCCCTCCTTCTCGATGTTCTTCTCCAGGGTCTCTATCTCCCGCTGGTAGCTCTTCTCCGAGAAAACCACGAGCCACTTCTGCTCCACCCCTCCGTAGGTGCTTCGGTGCGCCTGGTGTTTGTAGCCCTCCAGGCTGCTTTTCGCCATTTTTTCGGTTTCCGCCTCCGGCATCAGCCTCTTTGCCTCTGAGATGTTCTCTGGAACGCGGCTTATCCACTTAACCCGGGGGGAGATTTCTCGGATGTTGTCCTCGCTGTACAGTGCGGCGTCCATGACGTAGTGTATTTCTTCGCTACTTCCGGCGGCGAGTTCTTTTGAGAATTTCTTTATCACCTCTGGGAAGTGCTTCTTGTCGGAAGTGTTTCCGCTCAAGACATCCAGCCACAGGGGGAGGTCTGACCGGGAGAGGGTGATGAGGGAGACTATGAACTGTTTTAGGTCGTTTCGCCCGTTCTTGGCGGGTCGGCCGTGGGTTATGGTGATGGGGGTCATGTCATCTTCTTCCTGCTGGTACTGGCCGTGGACGCTCATGGTGGTGGTGTCGAGGTGCAGGAATTTTTTCTCAACCCCCACGAGTTTTGCCACTTTGAGGGCGATGTGCATGAAGATCTGGGTGGGGTTGTTCTGGTACAGTCGGTCCAGGGCTCTTCCCAGGGTGTCGTCGTTGAAGTCTTCTGGTTTTAGGTCTTCCCTTACCAGGAGGTCTACGGGTTTGTTGTGCATGAATCCCGGGAAGAGGTAGAGGGGTTTGCTTGTAAATCCCAGGGCGTTTATAACCATGGCGATGACTGCGTCGCCGGTTGCGACCTTCTGCTGGTCGTCTACGCCCACCATGCGGTTTATCTCTTCCGCCAGGTGGAGTTCCTTGCAGACGCCGGAGACTATGCCGTGATGGTCTATTACTTTGCTAATGTAGTTCATGTCTCAACCATTGTTCTTGAAATTTATAAAAATATAAGTAAGGGTGCGGAAAGTGAGTTACGTATATGTAATTGTTATTTTCTAATCATCACGATTTGTGTAATTGTAAGGAGGTAACAGTTTGACCGGAAGACCGAAGAGCAAGTTTTTCGAAGCAGATATTTGGTGGCAACATCAACTAAAGTTTAAAGCTAAACTGGATGGTTTACATGAGGTTGAGATGGATGAACTGGAACCCCACGGAACAGATTCGGCTCCGAATCCCGCTGATTATTTGCTCCTAGCGGTGGGTGGTTGCCTTTCTTCATCGTTAATTTTTTCAGTAAGCAAGTTTGATGTGAGTTTGAAAAAGGTGCACGCTAAAGTTAGGGGCAAGTATACCCGTGTGAATGAAAGGGTAAGAATTGAGCGGGTGGATGTGGTTTTGGAGGTTGATCCATCAACTGAAAAAGATCTCAAAGAAATGAAAGAATGGTGTATTGATGTGTTTCGCAACTTTTGCATTATATCGGAATCGATAAGAAAAGGATTGCCGATAGGAGTTACTCTTAAGATTGGTGATAATGAAATTGAGATTCCTCCACCGACATAAAAGAATCCAAATAACTGATTTTGGATTATTCACGAGTTTTGAAATGCATCATTCTTAATAGTCCCTCGTTTCCTTTACTATGTCCCTGTAAAGATTTTTCAAATTTTTACAATTGCCCTTTATTTCACCCTTTGTAACAGTTTTATGGTTGGGGCATTCTTTGTCGACAAGGCAGGTTTTCCCATCGAGGTTCAGTATAATTGGATAATAGACGCATCCTTCCGGGCGTGAATGATATACAATGCATTGGTCCCTGTAAAAAAAGCATTTACCGTTTATATTTCTGAGTTGATGAAATCCT
>DXJA01000410.1 GCA_019056875.1 Candidatus Jordarchaeum madagascarense | reverse complement strand
TTTCCTATAGGTGTGTTTACGGCAAAAGTGTTTTTGGCGTGTTTTTTTACATAGTTAATATTTTCCAATGTTTTTTCGCCAGCCACATCGGGATTGCTGGTCATTTGTGTTATACTAATTGTGCCCAGAGCACCAGCATTTGAAACCGCTACCGCAAGCTTATTGGTGCAAAAGGGTCCAATTGCCGCCTGAATAATGGGATATTTTATGCCCAACATATCGCATAGTTCAGTTTTAATCGTACTCATTTATGGTCACTTTTTCTGCAAATTTCTTTAGAAAGGTTAATAAATTTTTGTTACAAATTATAAAAAATAAATTTTAGGGGTGAAAATTAAAAAAGGTTTAAAAGGGTATTCTGGACTTCTTTCATTAAGATTCACTATTAGGGCATAGGGAGAATTAAAAAAAGGTGGATTTTATGGAAGATTTGGAGAAATTAGGTGCATTTTACCTAGGTAAGGAATATGACCTTAAGACAAAAAAGATTCTAGATCGTCCTGTGATGTATGATGCCCGTGATTTGACCACGCATGCAGTGTGCGTAGGCATGACAGGCAGCGGCAAGACCGGTCTCTGCATTGCTCTACTAGAGGAAGCAGCACTCGATAATGTGCCCGCTATAATAGTTGACCCCAAAGGCGATATAACTAATCTGCTACTCAACTTCCCTGAGCTAAGGCCAGAAGATTTCCAGCCCTGGGTCAATGTGGATGATGCCCGCCGTAAGGGAATAAGCATTGAAGAGTACGCAAAGAAAACTGCCACCGACTGGCGCAAGGGACTGGCAGAGTGGGGTGAAGGCCCGGAACGTATTAAACGCCTAAAAGATAGTGCCGAGTTTCTAATTTATACCCCGGGTTCAGATACTGGCCTGCCGGTAAACATTTTACACTCCTTTGATGCGCCAGAACTAGATTGGGAAGATAACGAGGAATTATTACGCGATAAGATTCAGGGTACCGTTTCTGCGATACTGGGTCTGGTGGGCATAGAGGCCGATCCGGTGCGCAGCCGTGAGCACATTCTGCTGTCCAACATATTTGAGCACGCGTGGCGTAAGGGAGAAGACCTAGACTTGGCCAAGCTGATTCTCTCGGTGCAAGATCCACCCATGCGCAAGCTGGGGGTCTTTGACCTAAATACTTTCTTCCCTGAGAAGGACCGCTTTGCATTGTCTATGGCACTGAACAATCTCATTGCTGCCCCAGGTTTCGAACGTTGGCTGGAGGGACAACCGCTGGATATCGGTGAGATTCTGAATGGACCTGGCGGCAAGCCTCGCATGGCCATCTTTTATACTGCACATCTTAATGATGCTGAGCGCATGTTCTTTACTACTCTGCTCCTGCAGCAGGTTTTGACTTGGATGCGGAGTCAGCCCGGCACCACCAGCCTGCGGGCATTGCTTTATTTTGACGAAGTGTTTGGTTACTTCCCGCCGATAGGGGAGCCACCTTCCAAGCGACCACTACTCACACTGCTCAAACAGGCACGGGCCTTTGGACTAGGTGTGATGCTGACTACTCAGAATCCCATGGACCTAGACTACAAGGGGCTGACTAATGCGGGCACCTGGTTTATTGGTAAACTGCAAACGGAACGAGACAAGAACCGGGTGCTGGAGGGTATAGAAAGCGTTGTCACAACATCAGGAGCAGCTCTTGATCGCAGCAATCTGGATAAGCTCATCTCCTCGATCGGTTCCCGAGTATTCCTGCTACACAATGTTCACGAAGATAAGCCCATTATTTTTTACACACGCTGGGCCATGAGTTACCTGCGCGGACCATTGACTCGCAGCCAAGTAAAGCAACTAATGGAAAACATCAAACCGGAAGCAATTGTGAAGGTTCCCAGCGAAAGAAAAGAGGCAAAGGTTAAGGCGAGAGCTGTAGCGCCGTCTAAGGAAGCACTACCCGCTGGTCTCAGTGCTCACCGTCCAGCGTTGGCACCTGGTGTGGAACAGGTCTTCCTGCCCACAAAGCTTTCCTTGGAGCAGGCAATACGAAAATTGGAGAAAAGAGAAGGTTCCCCCTTAAATGTGAAAAAGAATCGATTAGTCTACGAACCAGCACTCTTAGGTATGGCCACGATAAACTATATGGACCGCAAATACAATCTAGATGAACGCCGTAAATTGGCGCTACTACTGGAGGCACCTGAATCCCGTGGATTGCCACAATGGGATAAGGCTGAGTCATTGAATATTGCCCATCAAGATTTGGCTGATCAACCCTTCGGTGAGGCTTTGTTTTCGGATATACCGGCCACTGTAAGCGACACTAGTAAGCTGAAAACGCTGGCAAAAGACTTTGCTGATTACCTCTATCGAAACCAGGCAGTAGTGCTATACCACAGTCCAGCTCTTAACCTCTATTCCCAGCCCAATGAAACTCAAAGAGAGTTCACGGTACGCTGCCGTGAGGCAGCAAGAGAAAAAAGGGATGACGAGGTAGACAAACTATCGGACAAATATGAAGACAAAATCGAAAAATTACAGGATCAACTGGAGAAAAAGGAGCGAGCGCTAACAAAGGATAAGAGTGCATACGACGCTCGTAAAAGAGAGGAGCTCATCTCGGCAGGTGAGGCAGTTATTGGAATGTTTTTGGGTAGTCGCAAAAGGCGGTCCCTCTCCGGCGTATCTAGTAAGCGGCGCGTAACCAGCCGGGCCAAAGCAGATGTTCAAGAGTCAAAGGTCACCATCGCCGATCTAGAAGAGGATATCGCCAAATTACAGGAGGAGCTCAAGGAAAAGGCGGAGGACATCACCCGTAGCTGGGATGACGCCTTGAAAGACATAAAAGAAATAAAGATTGCCCCGCGCAAGACAGACATCGATGTGGAACTCTTTGCCTTAGCATGGGCTCCACAGTGGGAAGTAACGTACAAAGATGCAAGTGGAAAGGAGCGCACCGATGATGTACCCGCATATACGTCAAATTAAGTTAATCATACTGAGTGGGACGCCTTTTAAAAATCGGGACGGTTATTCTAGTTATAATAAGATTCATTTAGAAAATTCATATTTCTATTGCAATATTGAATTCTGAAATCTGGAATTTTTTATAAATTTTCTTTTTTTTTATTGAACTGTTTGGATTTTCTATTCTTTGGGATTAAGTACTGTTTGTTTAGTGCTTAGAACTAATTTTAAAGCACCTTATCTTTTTTCATTAGAAGTCTTTCGATCCTCATTGCTATTTTTTATTCTTAGAGAAATATAGAAGCCAACAATTAAACCTACTGAGACACCGAAGACCACGGATGTAATAATCATGCTATTTTTCGAGAGTAGAACCACCTGTAAAAGAACGAATCCCATAGTATAATGCGTGTAGAGTAGCATGATTCCCCAGGGGGGCGTCAAATAAAATCCGATGTTCATAAAGTAAAAAGCTAACAGAAAGGAGTTAATGAATCCAATAAATGAATCATTGAACGCGTTAAAATCACGGATAAAAATCAACAAACAGAAAAGCAATAGCAATGTTGAGGTGCATATAAAGCATTTTAATGCTGCTCCTGAATTGTCATTCTTTTTTAACACTGTTTAAATCCTCCGCGTTCCAGTAACCATTTTTCCCATTCGAATTTTTACTTAATTTAAATCTTCTTACTATTAAAATTAATTGTAAGTATTGCTTATACCCCGCTTTGAAATGATAAATGAAGGAAATCATGAACTCTAAATTTGGTATCTTAAGTATCTCGGATGGTAGATTTTGATAAAAATTTTATAGGACCTTGACCTTTTT
>DXJA01000045.1 GCA_019056875.1 Candidatus Jordarchaeum madagascarense | reverse complement strand
GGGAGCAATCTATGAGGCCATCCACCCTCTAACAGAATCTCCTAAGGAATTGACCCGTATCGAAATGAACTCTAATATTCTTAAAAACTATATTTTGGAAACTATAGATTCCACAGCCAAACTCAAGGATATTCAAATTATTCCCTTAATAAGGGAACTGCCATTCTTATTAAAAGTTACAAACATAGTTTCGGAATACATTAAATCCTACCCGTCTATGCTGACCCCATTAGATTATCTAAGAGTATTTCTTGGAAGATCCGATTCAGCACCCCATTGCGGTCTTGTACCATCAACCCTTGCTAGTAAAATTGCTATTTCTGATCTTGAAATCACTAGCGAAGAATTTGGCACACCAATCTTTCCCATACTTGATGCGGGCTATCTCCCGTTTCGAGGATTTGTTAATCCTGCAAATCTGAATAGTGTTCTTAACGAGTACTCAGGAATAAAAACAATCACGATTCCTACTAGTCTAAGGAACGATATTGATAGAAGAGAAACTCAAAAAATGGTTGTTCTACTAAAAGACAAACTTCAAACACAAAAAACGCGGACATTCTCAAAAAGAGAAAAAAATGAGATTATTAACATAATCGGTCTGTTTACAGACAAATACTTAGAAAGCATCCATGAAATTCTGCTCAATCCCAGAATATTTGAACTAGTTCCCCCCAGACGCGAAAAACCAATAAGCGCCCAAAACGCGGAACATCTCTCTTATCAATCACTAATTAGAAATCTGGCTGAAATGTGTACGGATAGCAAGATATCCAAGCAGCTCCTTAAAGCAGAGAATCTTAAAATCGAGTATTATAACGGCGCTATTCCATTCACAGCCACTCTTTATAGTATAGGTCTGCCTCCAGAATTCATTGGAACCGGTAGAGGATTAAACGCGGTTAACGAGTGGAAAAGCGAAGCTCTGGAAAAACTACTAGATAGTTATTATCCATCTCTAAAGGAATACTTGGATTTTGCCTCACGCTTTATATGCTTAGATGCTTTCCAGAAAGTGCTATCAAAAAAGGCATCAGAATTAGTAAGAGAGGATCTAAAACAAATAAAGGAATTTGTTGATGTAGATATAAACCCTGAGCCGTCCTATGAGATAGTGGTTAAAATGATTTCTGAGTACCTATCGGCACGCACCCTCTCAAAAGGAGACATTAAAAAAGAAGGACTCATCGAAATTATTCAAGGAGAAAATATGCTAGAAATAGCCCAGAAGCTAATTTTATACTCCGGAAAAATTAGAGGAGCTCTAGGTTAAAACCAAAATTTACCAATAACTCCCTAGTTATTGTTCCCCCACATCTAATGTTCTATTTAGGCAATTCTGCTCCTTTTAAATCATGCACCTTCAAAGCTCCCTAATTTTATAATTTCCTTTATATTATCGGGGGAAAGCTTTCTTTCCTTGTTTTCAATTTCAGTAACCATCTTGACTATAGCGGAGTTTACTGGAACCTTTACCCCTGCCTCTTTTGCTTTTTCAACCACGTAACCATTCCAGCGTCCTATCTCGGTTTTTACACCCCTCTTGTAGTCTAATAACGCTCCAGTTTTCACATTGGCATGTGGAGCATACACCGCATCCAAGATTGCGGAAACCTGCTTATATTTCTCCTCATCTTTAGCCGTAACAATAACCGGATCAACCCCTGAAATAGGTTCCATTTTGATTCCCAAGGCTTGAGCCACATCAACTATTTCGGTCATAACCTTTACCACAAGTCTCTTGGCCAAATCGTCCTTCAGAGTATCCCCGTAAGTATAACCCGTAACAGCGCCAAGTGCCGACATCGAAGAATTCACCAAGAGTTTTGTCCATAAGTGGCCCCAAATATTTTCGGAAATAACCACGGGTTCCACTTTACCCAAGATGTCAGCTATCTTTTTTACCCGATCGGTGATGCTTCCATCTAGTTCTCCTATAGTAAAGTCGCCTCTAGAGTCCTGCGTCAAGTGCCCCGGTCCCTTGTTCTCAGCCCCCCAACCCACAAGTCCCCCTACAGTTCGTTTCTCCCCGATTATTGAAGCAATATAGTCTTCGTTGATTCCGTTTTGAAGACACACTAAAACAGAGTCAACCTTCAAATAGTTCTTTGTGGTTCCTAGAGCATCTGCCGTCTGGGTCGCTTTTACAACAAAAAAAATTAAATCATAAGTATCTTTAACCTCATTTGGAAGTATAGCTGGAATTTTTACGTTTAATTCTCCACGAGCCCCATCAATCTTTAAACCTTTTTCATTTATTGCCTTTACATGGTTCTTATCGGCGTCTATTAAAACTATGTCTTCACCTTCTTTTAATAAAACTGCACCAATTATTCCACCGATAGCTCCAGCCCCAACAACAGCCATCTTCAATATCTATTTACCTCCCATATGGTTTCCAAACTTTTGCATCTAAGTTATATAAAAATCTTATCCAAAAATTATTATAAATAAGAAAGATAATGAAACTTTGAATGAACCGAATCTTTGCTAAAAACCTAGAAAAAAATCCAAGATTTTTTTAATAAACCATCAGTGAGAGCTTTAGAAAAATAAATGAGCAATATTATTATTAACACTTATTGGTTGCATTTCTTGTGGAGATATAATTGCATCCCATATATTTTTGAGTGATTGCTAGGAAGTTTTTAACATGGATTCTGTGGAAAGTTTAATTAAACATCTTGAAAATAACCTGACCTCGGATTTAGAGGGGATCAGAGTTATAGAGGTAAGAATAGGACTTGAGTATGTGGGGGTTATGCTTTCAACTGGGGAAGGAGGAGTAGCACATGTACTCAGAGAAGATTCTTCCGAGCATCAACTCTTTGATGAAGCCGGAGAATTACAGGGCTCGAGCACATTGGAAATGATGAATCTAGCCACTTCGAGTAACCTAATAAAGGCGGCTTTGGGTGTGGCCACAATAAATGCGGTTTCACAAATAGCTTTCAACAAAAAACCACACCTATATCCTTTCACTAATGTTGACATCTTAGACTTAGTTAAACCCAAGGACAAAATTTTGATGGTAGGTTACTTGACTCCGGTAATACCCAAACTAATGGATAAAACCTCGGATATCACGGTGATAGAGAGAAGGAATATTCAAGATGCGACGGTAGGCTTTGCCAAAGAAGAACAACTCGAGGAACTAAGCTCCAATGCAGATATTGCGATAATTACTGGAAGCACACTGGTGAACCATTCAGTTGATAATATTTTAAAACACTGCAGTGGGAAGCGTGAAGTGGTACTTATTGGGCCAACAGCGAGTTTTATTCCGCAGCCTCTATTTGAAAGAGGAGCCACCGCCGTAATGGGAGTAAAGATTTACAATCCTCAAAAAATGCTAGAAATCGTGAGCCAAGCGGGGGGAACTAGAAAACTGCTCAGGATTTGTGCCATAAAAACCGCTATTCTCAAAAGGGATATAAAAATCTAATATCAGGTGTTATTGAATTGATTAAGGAGCTCAAATAAAAGTAAATATTCACATTTCAAGTAAAGTTATACCTGTTAAATTTTTTTTTCCCAATGATTTCTTGTTAATTATTTTGTTTGCATAATTCTTTTGGGAACTTGTAAATCAAAGTCTATCATAAATGTGGCGGTTTTCTTATATATCTCGGGTACATGAGAACCAGGTAAAACTATTATTGATTTTTTGATTCTTTCTTCTAAAAAGGGGCACTCGAGGCATTTCTCAGGATTAATAGTTATAGTGTTTTTCTCGATATCATTTACTAGTTGAATTGCCTCACAAACATCATTTTTTAAAGAGCATACGACTTCAATCATTTTATTCATCATAATTTTTATACCCTCTCAACCCTTATTGAGAACTTGAAAAAATAGAACCATTAAGCACTAATAAATGTGTATGGAACGAAAAATAAATTGTTTAAATTTCCAACAAAAAAATTAAAAGAATAAAGTCACCTTTGCTCAGATTTTAATTTATCGAAAACACGAGCTAATGCTGAAAACCCATAATAGAGCTTCATGGTGATTAGAGTTAAAAAAATTAGGATAAGAATTTGAGCGCAGTAATTGCTTAAATGTCAGCCGTTTTTTTATAACAAATTATAATGTTAGATTTTTATTACTTGATTATGGTTTATCGATGAGTTTTTCGAGCATGTAAAAGTCGGATAAAGCATTTATTCTACCCCTTAGGTTAGCTGAGGCTAGTATCGAAAGCCTTTCATCCCCCATAGATATTATAACAGCTGTTTTTTCTGTAACCTTCATTAAGAATGAGTTTCCATTGTGTATACTATCACCAGATTTCAGCTCATCAAGGGAATAATTTTCAAATAGGTTTACAAACTTTTCTGGAAACTCGCCCTTTAATCCCCAAATCTTAAAAGTTCTATCTATAATGGCAATCGAGGTAGGTTTCCAGTTCCCGCAGTTAATCTCGATAAGGTTTATCACTTCATCCATCTGAAAGTTTTCAATCATTTTTCAGCCTCAGGGTAGGTCTGTTATTTAAAATAAAAGTTATCGCTTTCCTTCAATTAAGGATTCAAATTCTAAAGTATTAAATATTTTTCATCATAAATTTTAACTAAAAAAACATAATTTTTTATCTTTAATAAAAAAAGTGGGAACAAGTGGCACCTCTTGGTGACGCCATGCTGCCCGAGGTGGAACAGGTGATGGCGCGGCGAG
>DXJA01000409.1 GCA_019056875.1 Candidatus Jordarchaeum madagascarense | reverse complement strand
ACCTGACAAATCTCTATAACAATGTTTACAAGGTCCTAATCGAGGAAACAAAAATGGCAACAAAATCAAAAAAAACTGAACACAAAGAAAAAATGGAGAATAGGGAAACCATTTACTATTATCTGGACCGGGACCTTAAGGATTTGCCTTTGAATCTTATAGATAAAGAAATTATTATTCGCAATTTAAAAGAAGATGAATATGAAGAATATGTGGATTTAGTGAATACCAGCTTTACTCACTGTCCAGATCCCTTCATACCAATGACTTGGGATTTTGCTAAAAAGTGGCCTCTGGATCAGACTCTTATTGCTGAGGTTGATGGTAAAATTGTGGGGTTTTTAATGTTTGAATCCCGTGGTAAAATGGGTTTGCCAGTGCAGCTGGGTGTTTTGCCAGAGTATCGGAGGCGGGGTGTGGGTACCTCTTTGCTTTTAACTCTTTTGAAGAATTTTAGGAAGCGGGGAATAGACGGAATTAGAATGAAAGCTTTTAAAAATAATACTCCTGCATTGACTCTTTATAAGAAGTTGAAGTTTAAATTGTACGGTGTCACTATCGAAGAATAATTATATCTTAAAAAAATTTTTTGAAACTCTATTTTATTATGTGTATAAAATCTTTGGCCTGAGCTTCTGATGAACCCACTAGTATTCGATGATATTTTTTTCCTCTTTTTGGTATTACTTCCTCCAGTTTTCCTCTGGATCTGATTCTCTCCCCCTTTTCTGCAAAGTGGCAAAAAATGCCTTCGTATGATGTTAGCTCATTTATGTTTTCTACTATTTCTCCTTCCTGTATCTGGATGTTCATTATTTCGTATTTGCATGGCAGATAGAGGGATTCATCCGCAGATTTTATCGTCGCTTCTATCTGGGAAAATCCTTTCCCTTTATATTTTTTTAACCCATATTCTTCTTTAATTTCTGATTCTACCCTTATTGGGTGAATTGAGAAGCGTGTATCCTCATAGAACCCTATGTTCCATTTTCTTTCCAAGAGAAGCTTTGCTTGTTTAGGGTTTAGCTGAAACATTCCTTCCTTCTTTTTAACCCACTCCTCGGCTTCTTTCCCTTGGAAGCCTTGTAGCACTTTTTTTCTCTTCAGTTCTAGAATCGCTTCTTTGGTCACTAGAGAATTTTCTCTTCCATAAATAGTCAAGTCTATATCCGAAAAATCAGGGTTGTGAATGTTAATAAGGATAGATCCCGTTATTCCATATTTCTCTATTGGAACCCCGCTTTGATTCGATATTGTTTTTATTAGTGAAACAGCTTTCTGTTCCAGAGGGTCAAGGTCTTTCCTTGCTATGAGTTGTTTCACTTTTTCCTCAGGGTGATATTTTTCGGCTATGGATTCCAACGGCACTGCAGAAAAAGTGATGCCATTAATTGAATCATGATAAAGATACTTTGGATACATTTTCTTTAATAGTTTGAACCCGTCAGCCACAGACTGGGCGTCATACTGTTTTAACATACGCTCGAATCGCTGTTTACTTCCCCATTTTCCTTCAGGGTTTGGCATATACTTTAGATAGGCGAGAATTCTGTCTGGAGGATGAGTGTATCCCACAACACAGAAGAATAGATCCTCAATTGTTCTGAGATAATCCCTATCCTTTTCTTTACGCAACTTCTTACACCCCACACTGTGACTTGAACTACTTCGTGTGTCAGAATCTTTTAACAACCAAAAAGTCTTCCTTTTTTCCACCCAAAATTAATCTATAGTAAGTTTCACTTTTAGAGGTTACTTTCTCAATTTTTCCTTGGGCAATGAATTTTTCTTTCTCTCTAACCTGGTCGCAGAAGCGTCCTCGGTAGGACACTATCTCACTAATTTTGGGGGCTTTTCCCTCCAAGGTTTTGATGTGTTCTATAATGTATTTACAAGGAGTAAATATTGCTTCCTTATCCTCTAATACTACTCCCTCTATTCTTGCATTGTTTAGCGATACGTACTTTACATCACCGTATCTCTCTGATATTTCAGTTGGTTCTTTGAGGAATCTTATAAAAATGTCTCTTCCGTTTATTTCTCCTGACATATACTTTCTTTTTTCGCTAAATGCAAAGTCATCATAGCCAATCAGGGTGTCCTTGACTCTAAACTCGTAAAGTTTTCTTAGACCTTCCTCATTGTAAGCTTTTATCATAGATTTTTTTTTGTTGAATAGAATTCCTAGTGCTTCATATCCTATCCGGCAATTTTTTTCTCCATATACTATTATGTCTATGTCTGAGTCTGGTTGTGTTAAATCAACCAAAACTGATCCAGACACTCCCATTTTTTCCATTGGTATTTTCGATTCTTCTTGAAGAGTATCTGCAAAAAGTATTACTGCCTTCTCCAAGTCATCAGTAGAACCTTGAGATAAAATTTTTTGAAGCCTATCTATAGGGCTGTAAACTTTCTTTATTTGATTTCTAGGAACTCCCTCAAGTTTCACACCGAATACTGGATCAAAATATATGTAACCCGGGAAACGTTCATTGAGATATTTTTCTCTGTCCTCTAATGAGTAGACCTTCCCATACTTTTTACCATTATTTCTGATCCTTTTACCTTCATTATCCGGATAGTACCTCAGGTAAGCTATCACTCTATCCGGGGGATGAATTAACCCCTTAACATCGAAAATAAGATTATTTTTGTCTTCAATAAAATCTCCCTCAATGATGGGCTTTTTGTATTCCAATTTCGCACTTCCAAGAATTTCATAACAATTCTATGGGGTATTGGCCTCTCCTATTGGATGGTTTACGATGTTAAATTACTTTTTTAGTAATTCTGGTTCTATTGTTTGTTTTATTTCTCCCAAAGTTGTGGTTTTTGCTGCGAAGGCGTTGTAGCCATGAACGGATTCCATACTTTCCACTTCAACGCTTATCTCTGTTTTATCGGGAAGTTTTCCAAACTTCTGGGTGATTCTGTAAATTATTTGACGCGCTGTGTCTTCGATGAATTTTGGGTTCAGGTGTGCTATTCGGATTAGACGCGCTTCGTCTGGTCTTTTTAAAACGTCTTGTGTTATTCCACTCATGGATTCTTCGATTATCCGAGTAAGTTCTATAATACTTATTGCATTCTCTTCGGGTGTTTCTATCATTATTTTGGCTCTGCATCTTTGGCTGTGTGACGCTATAGGGATAAGATTTAGGATTTTGTCAATAGTTTCTTCATCAATTCTGAGCTCTCTGGCTCTTTTTTCGAGCATGGTTTTTGAATAATCTTTAGTGATTTCCTGCCCGCAGGGACAGACTGTCATCCCTTCACAACTTACTCCTAAAAAGATTCTTGCAACAATTTCCCCATTCTTTCTTTCTCCCATCCCCTTAGCGTAGACATTACAAGTCTTTTGCCTTTTTACCTCTGTTTCCCCACTTCTCACATCTAACACCAGAGGGCTCTCCATGGTGACCATGGCCTGTGAAGCGTAGTCGTGTTTTTCGAGAAGTGTTTTAACTAGTTTTTCACAAAAGCCCTCAATACTTCGTACAGGACGGTAAGAAATTTCTTCAATTATGCCCTCTATGGTTTCAATGCTTCGAGACATGTGAATTCCCCTCATTTTTTGGGGGAGGTCTATAAAAGCAGAAATTGAAGGTAGAAGAATGAATTCATCCTTATCTCGAGTGATTTTGACGCGTTTAACTATACCAACCAAGCCTACTTTATCGAGGCCTATCGGAAGTAATGCCTCTTGGTTTTGAACATCTGGAAGTACCATTTTTACTCCTCACCAAAAATATTAATATCTTGAACATAACTCTTACCTAAAAGTAGACATGTTTCAGCCTTACTTAACTCTCTTCCCAAATAAAGAGCGTGATCCAGTCTACTAATTAAACCGAGTGAAATAATTCTCTTACCCAGCGACTCTGCAGATAACCCTCTAAACATTAGCTCTCTATCTGACCGTGAACTTTTAAATAATATGTATATTTGTCCCTCTTCATGATTAACCCATATTTTGAAATACCCCTCTGGGTCCGATGTATATGACTCTTCAGCGATGTCTGTTTCTATTATCTCAACTTTCTCGATGCTAGGCTCTACATATTCTATTTTACTCTTTGATTTGAATAAACTCAGTCCCAAATCCTTTAGGGGCTTTTCTTTCTTGTAAGCCAGAAAGGCCATTATCACCGTTCTAGCAAGTTCGTATACGCTCCTCCTCGTTTTTACACTATGTTCGGTAGTTAGAAGGATGGATACTCCCAGTTCTACCGCTAAGCTAGCAAGAAGACCATTAACTCCAACGCTGTCAACATCCATAAATTCTGTAACGTTTCCTACACCGAACATCATGGGCACAGATTCATTACTTTGCCTGAAGAAATAGTAGGACGCCAAGGATTTTGCTAGACCGGGATTAATAGGAGATTCTAAGAGGGGATCTGCTATTATCTTTTCAAATCCAAATCTCTCCGCCACTTTGTACAAACCCAACAAACTTTCAACTCTTTCCTGAGCTGTTTTTGGCAGGTACCCCTCCTTTACATTGGTCGGGAGCAAAACAACGGCCACATCCTTTGTTATTTGCTTCAACTCATTTATGTTCCCATAATCCAGACTCAGAATAGGATCCGCACCGGCCTCTACTCCTGCCTCTATTTCAGACGGAAGCAGGGAATCGATACTTACTGGTACTGAAAATTTTTCTTTAATTAGAGAGACTATTTCTCCGAGTTTATTAGAATTATCTTCGCCCAAAACTGCTCCCACATCGATCATGCTTGCTCCCGACTCTATGAAGTATTTAGCAATCGAAAGTATTTTTTCCAAAGTTAGCTTAGGAGCATCAACTATTTCAGCCAAAATTCTGGGAGGAAAATTGAGACCCACATAAATAGGTTTGATTCCTCTTCCTATTTTGAAATTTCTGGTATTTTCAACAATAGTCTTTTCTAGTTGTGAAACAAATCTTTGGTATTCCTCTATACCGCTTTTTTTGAAAATATGATCCGCAGGATAGATTTTTGATAAGGGAACTTCTAGATTATTCAGAATCATGGGAATATCAGAAGCATATTTTGGGCCTTTAAAAGTGGGAATTTTTATTTCATCCTCAATCAGACTGGTGTCTCCCCTTACAAGTCCTGGAATAAGTATCAAATCATAATCTCTGGATATTTTGCTCTTTAACTGTTTAGCTATTATTTCTGGGGATAGAAAAGCCGCTACTGAAACAGGCAACTCAATTACGTCCACATAAATATCACTCTGTGACGCGACTTTCTTCACAAATTTCCCAGCCAGCCTCCCCGTAACAAGTAAAACCTTCAACTAAGTCACATCCAGAGAGGAAACAGCGTCATAAATTTCGGAAGGATGTTTTAAGATTATCACTCCTTCAAGTAATGATATTTTACGTACATTCTCCTCATCTAACTTTCGCACTCTATTTTTTATTTCCTTTCCAAAAATTATTGCATCATAAGGACACAACCCTACACAA
This sequence comes from Candidatus Jordarchaeum madagascarense, assembly GCA_019056875.1. Taxonomy (GTDB): domain Archaea; phylum Asgardarchaeota; class Jordiarchaeia; order Jordiarchaeales; family Jordiarchaeaceae; genus Jordiarchaeum; species Jordiarchaeum madagascariense. The sequence continues at coordinate 2,828 of DXJA01000409.1, read as the reverse complement.
ACTTTACAGCCCCTGCATTGCATCAAATCAATAGTGGGCTTTCCTACTATCCTGATTGCATTGTTCGGACATTTCTCAAGCGGCAAACAGTTATCGCATCCCACACAAATGCCGTTATCTATTATGGCTGGTAGCTTGGTCATAACTATTCCCGCTTTATAATCTGTAGGCATAATATAGGCGGGCACATCTCCTTTTTGCGCCTGGGCAAAAGCAGAGGTTACCAATGTATCTGCTATTCCACACGCCATCTTTGCAACTGTGTTAGCTGTTGCCGGAGAAATCACCAGAGCTAAATACTGACCTCTCACAAGCCTCCCCGCCATGGGAAATCCCTTACCTTGATCTCTCTCAAGAATTATTTCTTGATAATATCTTCCCGAGGAAATTTTGTCAAGTTTATCAAGAACTCCATAAACGCGTGCCACCTCTTCACCAGCACATGACAGAAATGTAGTGACCTCGACTTTGTTACTTTTAACTAATTTAAGAAAGACGTCAAAGGTTTCCTGAAGAAAATGTCCTGCTCCTGTTATACACCATGCTATTTTAAATTCCAATTCTTTCCCTCAATTCTTCAATCTCTTTAAAATAAATATAGTCAAGAACTGTACCGCTTGCTTCTCTTATTTTTAAGGAGTCAACTAAGTTTTGGTTATTGCCTCCCGCCAATCCATCGGCAATTAAAGCTGCTCCTTGCGCCGCTTCCTTTGCAATTTTAGCAAATCCCTTAACCATTCTGACATCTGCAAAATCTGACAATCTTGTTCTGAGTTCTTTTTGGATTTTGTCAAATCTTGATAGCCTACCAGATATAAGTATTTGAGGAGTGCCACCAACAGAGATATTGATGGCTGCGACATCCTTAACGGTGCTTTCCAGAAGTGCTTCCCAGGCTAGTTTGAACCGCTCATCCCTATCAACCATGATCTCAAATTCTTGGGGGCTTAGTCCATCGTAACCCGCTATGTATGCGGCTCCACCGGTATAAAGAAGATCTTTGTCGAATCTGCCTAACAAGTATGCTAATTCCCCGTCCAAACCCCCACAGGCTAAAAAGCCGATGCCTCCCTCTGCTCCCCCCACTGCATCCACTATTCGTCCATTCTCAATACCCATAACAGCGGTAAACCCGCTTCCCATCTCAACAAGAATAAATGATATTTCACCATAATCTCTTTGGCGCCTTTCAGCTTCTTCATATAATGCAAGTGCCGCGCTGCAGAGTTTGTCTGATGTTCCCATGTCTATTTTACCAACTTTTCTATATTTGGGAACAGTAGGTAAATGTTTGATTCCCGGAATGAAGTAACCGTTTACTTTCTCCTTGTTAAGGAGTTCAATTACCTCGTTTAGTCCAATTAGCTTCCTTTCCTCCTCTCTTTTTAATGTGAGTAGAAAGGATTTTTTTTTGTCAAGTTCATTAATTTTGGTGAGCGGCAAACCATACCCGCTTGGGGCGACTATCAAGTCTAGGTTACTTAATGATTTTATTACATCAATTACCAGTGAAGGATTTGAAACAATATTCTTCGTGGGAATTGAGGTGTCCAGAATCACTTCTCCGTCTTCTAACCCTACAAAATCCCACGACCCAGTCCCTGGATCAATTCCACAGACTCTAACCATTAGTAACCCTCTAATGATAAAAAAATTGTTTGACATTGAATAAAAGCTAATTGCTTGCTAATAAAATAGCTTCTTTTAATTCCATGCCATTATTATTTACACCCGAAACGAAAGCCAATCCTCCGGTGTGCTTTTTGAGGAACAGCTCGGTTTCTAAGGCTAGTTTCTCCGCGGCTTCTATCCCACTTACCAATCCATAAACGGCGGGTCCAAATGAACTTACGCCTGAGCCATACGCTCCGTTTTTTATCATGAATTCCATTAGCTTCTTTACCACGGGGTCCTGCAATTCCACTTCTACTTTTTTAAATCCAATTTTTTGTATTTCACAAAGACTAGCGCCAAATGTTTCAATGTCTTTATCCATTATCGCGGGCAGAGTTTTCATCAAGACCAAATGACAAAGTTTTTCAACTTCTTTTAATGGAACAGGACAATATTTTTTAAAAACTTCTATTTCTCTCGCCCCATGAGCTCCCTTATCTACGTTTGGTATTCCGATTACAAAGAACCAGTCTTCAGGAACATCTTGTCGAATTATTACTGGTGCAGGTGGAGCGAGTGACGCTGATGAGGGTAAGAATTTTTCTTTCTGTTTTCCGGGCCCAAAAGTGTGTCCTCCATCTAGTATAAACCCTCCACGTTCAAAAGCGGCTACACCTATGCCTGATGTACCTGCTCGGCCAACGATTTTGACTAATTCTCTGACTGAGAAGTTCCTTAAATAAATTCTGTTGATAGCAGTTGCTATTGCTAGTGAGATTTGGGTTTTTGATCCTAAGCCCACATGTTCTGGTATTGTGGATCTAATTTTGATTTTTACACCGTTACCAGGTGAGATTTTGTCGATGACTTTTCTGGTAATTGATTCTACTAACTCTACTTTTTCACCTTCGACCACTATGCTATCTGAGGCCTCGGCTTCTATTACCACGTTTGGATAGTCGAGTGTTACACCTATTCCCCCATCTATTCTACCAAGTGAGCCGTTGAGGTCGATTAAGGTTAAGTGTAATCTGCTGGGAGTCTTTACTTTTATTTTCACTTTTCTATTCCTCGTTTCTTCTGTTATGCTCTCCCTCATCTCTTCTTAGTTTAGTGTAGTTAGCTACACTTCAGTGAATATAAATACATTAAACTCCATACATAGTTTGTTTAAACTACCATATAAACTTATCCCAAAAAATAGTAGAAGATTT
>DXJA01000408.1 GCA_019056875.1 Candidatus Jordarchaeum madagascarense | reverse complement strand
GGTCGATTTCGGCTCAAAAAGGAGCGTTTACAGGGCTTCTTTTCCAATTTGAAACCTTAAAATGAAGGGCAGAATCGGGCGAATCTACATCACCAGGGCAAATTTATGGCTAATAATTAGAACTTCGCTTCTCTTCTTTTCAGCCTATTAGGCATCAGGCTTTATGGGCAGTTTTACTGTGAATGTGCTGCCTTTGCCGACTTCGCTTTAAACGGGAAGCATGAAACCAGTCTTAGTATTACATAATAATCTCCGATTCTTTTTTTATTCTTGAAAAATAACAAAAAGTATACTGATTTTGAAACTTTTGCATATACAAAAAGCTAATATTCTTAGAAGAGGTTAGTAAACTACTAAAGGTTTTAGGGGAGATTGAAAACGGTTCAAATCACTGAAACCCAATCCTCCAGTCCTTCCAGAACGCAAATCTATAGAAGAAAGATTCTGGAAGCGCCCTATGAAATATGCATTGAGCGTGCCCGATACTATACTGAATCCTACAAGGAAACCGAGGGCATGCACCCAGCCATCTGTGCCGCGAAGGCTCTGGAAAACACTCTGCAAAAAATGACCATCTACATACTTCCTGAAGAACAAATAGTGGGAAACCGTTCCAGCAAGCTAGTGGCGACCATTATTCCGATTGAGCGTGGCGAATTAAACTTCGTCCTTAAAATAGACCTGAAAAACCTCAAAAATAGGAAGGATCACCCCTATCACATATCAGGAGAGGAAGAGAAAGAACTAGGGAAGATGCTCAAGTACTGGAAGGGCAAAACCGTAAGGGATCACCGAACCAAAATCATGAAAGAGAAAGGACTGCACTTCAAAATAAGCCTCAGTCCAGGAGCCAACTGGAGGAGACTGAAAAACTTCGGCTTAAAAAATATGTGGAAAATCTTGAAGATATACGCTGGGGGAAGACTGCGCTACATATCGAGCAGCTTAAATGAGGTAACACTCAACAACCCCAACCTGGTGATGAACGTTTTCGATGTTCAGGGCCACTTGGTCATCGGTATCAACAACGTAATCAAAACCGGGTTCAAGGGAGTGAAAGAAAAGGCGCAGGAAGTAAAGAAAACCGTTAGGGACTCTGAAAAAAAGAAGTTCCTAGACGCCGTGATGATCTGCTGCGACGCCGCAAAAATGTTTGCCCAGCGTTTCGCAACACTCGCAGAAGAAATGGCGTCAAAGGAAGAAAATCCTCAGAGGAAAGCCGAACTGCTCCAGATGGCTGAAAACTGTAGATGGGTTCCCTGGAATCCGCCTCGAAAATTCTATGAAGCATGCCAGTTCCTATGGTTTACTCAGGTCATGGCTTCAATAAGTTATGGTGTGGGTTTAATTGGAGCTGTTGGGCGAGTCGATCAGTATCTTTACCCCTACTACAAGAAAGACATGGAGCAGGGTAAAATTACCCGTGAGCAGGCTTTGGAACTGGTGGAAGAGCTTCTAATCAAGTTTAGCTATAATCTACTTCTGCTTCCCAGCTTCGGAAAGCACACCGCCTCAGAACTCGGTGCTGATGAGGACGCCCTAACCATTGGGGGAGTTGGTAGAGATGGGGAGGATGCCACGAACGAGCTGTCCTACATCTGGATGGACGCTTGTAAAAACATGAAGAATCTCACAAACACTTTCTCCGTACGTGTTTCAAGCAAGTCCAGCGATGAGTGGCTTCGAAAAATCGCTGAAGTCTACAGCGTGACCTCTGGGCCCTCACTATACAATGACGATGTTACCATCCCCGCCTTGGTCAATAATGGAACAGGATTTGAGGATGCTTGGGACTATGCCGTAATCGGATGCGTGGAGCCTACGAGCGCCGGAAACACCTTCGGGTGCACCAGTGGGAACGACATATCGCTGGTGGGTGTTCTGGAAATGGTGCTCACCAACGGAATGATCAGGATGCTTGGACGCAGAACTGGAGCGAACACCGGGGATCCGCAGAAATTCACGACGTTTGAACAGGTGATGGATGCCTTCAAAAAACAGCTTCAACAGAGCGTCGATGTCATATCTCAGCTGGTGGAGATTAAGGATGAGGTCTACGCCAAATGGTTCCCCAATCCTTACATCTCAGCAACGCTGGAGGGCTGCGTAGAAAGTGCTAAGGATATGACTCGGGGTGGAGCAAAGTACAATTTTAACTCGATAAGTGGACGCGGAATGGGCACAATAGTTGACTCCCTGGCGGCGTTAAAAAAGGTGGTTTTCGACGACAAAGTCGCAACTATGAATGAGTTAATAGATGCTCTAGAAAGCAATTTTAGGGGAAAGAATGGAGAACGGCTGCGCCAGATACTGATGAACAGGGCTCCAAAATACGGCAACGATAACGATTATGCTGATAATGTAGCCCGAGAGATTGCCGAAACCTTCTGCGACATGGTCATGAACAAAGAGGCTTGGCGAGGAGGACCCTACAGAGCCTCATTCTTCTCATACGGAATGCATGTCCTAGACGGAAACCTGTTAGGAGCAACACCAAACGGCAGAAAAGCCGGAGAACCCACCTCAAACAGCCTATCCCCAAGCAACGGAGTCGAAAAAAACGGCCCCACCGCCATCCTAAAATCATGCTCAAAGATCGACCACACAAAAATCGCCAACGGCTGCGCACTAAACATCAAAATGCTCCCAGCACTCCTCAGAGATCAGGAGAGAAGACAAAAGCTAGCCAGTCTAATCAGAGCCTACTTCAAACTGGGAGGAAGCCAAGTCCAGCTTAACGTCGTTGACACTCAAATCCTGAGAGACGCCCAGAAACATCCCGAAAAGTACAGAGACCTAGTGGTAAGAGTATCCGGCTACTGCGCCTACTTCACAGATCTCGGTAAACCAATTCAGGACGATATAATAGCCCGCGCGGAATTCGGGAGCCTCTAACAAACCTTCTCTTTTTTTATATTTTTGGAATGTTCTAAAAGAAGAAGACGTTTACCTGTTTAGAGTATTTAATTATTTGAAAAAAGAAAGTGGAAGAAAAAGAAAGGAGATAATTGCATATTTTTTGTCTACTGGTTAGGCGGTTTTAATTTCTGGTGAGAGCGTGATAGGTGCTTTTATGGAGTTAGCTACGAAACAAAAATCTTTGGCTTGATTCACTGCTTGGAGCGCCCTGTCTTTATCCGCTTTCTTAACCTTAAATATGGGTTTTAGTTCGGCCTTCATTAATCCTTTTCCTGGGCCTATGTCTGCTGGGGCTTCTCCTGTGCCTCTGACTTCCAATTCGGATACTTCGATTTTCATGCCTTGGAGAAGGCTACTAGGGTCAGTTCATAACACATGCAGAGAGCGGCTACAAGGCTTCCTTCCGGTGTTATCATATCGGTTCGGGGTCCTAATGG
>DXJA01000005.1 GCA_019056875.1 Candidatus Jordarchaeum madagascarense | reverse complement strand
CTACTCCCCAATTCCATAAAGAACAATATCAAAATATGCTTCTTATAATATTTGAGAGTGAATGCCCAAATTGAATGCGTCTAATAAAATTTCAAATCAATACAACTACTCACCTGACGTGGTTTCTAGACTAGTTGAATACTTTGGAAATGAAAGAGCAGAAAATATAATAAAGGAACTGAAAACGCCAAGCCGAATTTTTGCTATACGAGTAAATAGTTTAATAACTTCCACCAGCCAGGTGCTAAAAGAATTAGAACGGTTGTCCATAAAGGCAACCCCTCATCCTACTATTGATGAGGCGGTTCTATTAGATGTCGAAGGTCCCTTTCTAATTAAAGAAACTGGAAAGAAAATTATTGCAGATAAATTTGCATGCGAATCTGTCATGCAGGGCTCTGATTTGTACTCGTCAGGAGTAATTAAACTTGAAAAAATAAAGGAAAACGAAGTAGTCGTAATTGAGGATAAAACCGGATTAAAAGTGGCTGAAGGAATAGCCCGAATGAACAGTAAAAATATAATGCAGAGAGTAAAGGGCGTTGCAGTGCAAACTACCAATTCAATTTATAAAATTCCTGACCTAAAAAATTCCCCTCTCTATTCTCGGGGGTTGATTTATCTCCAGAGCCTCCCTGCAATCATTGTCAGTAAGGCTCTTGAACCACAACAAAACGAGTTAGTAATTGATATGTGCGCAGCACCCGGGGGAAAAACCACCCACGTAGCACAGATAATGAATAACACTGGTAAAATTCTCGCTCTAGACCGATCCAAAAAAAGACTAGAAAAACTTAGAAGCAATGTGAAACGCTTAGGAATAAAAAACGTTATTTCAATACGTCTGGATTCACGACTTTTAAACAAAAAATATCCCTGCCTAGAAGCAGATAGAATCATAGTAGACCCCCCATGCACCGCAATAGGAGTAAGACCAAAACTATACGATAATACCACAGAGAAACAGATTATATCCGCATCTACCTATCAACGCCAATTTCTAAAGGTCGCAGCAAAACTCCTGAAGCTAGGTGGAACAATGGTCTATAGCACATGCACAATGACAGTCGAAGAAAACGAATTAAACATGAAATATTGCTTAGAAGAACTGGAATTAGAACTGAAAGATCTTTCAAAAATTTATGGCTCACCAGGTTTATCAAATTACTTTCCAGGGGCAAAAAAGACTCACCGCCTACATCCAGATTTGCATGGAACCCCCGGAAACTTTATTGCAGTACTTGAGAAAGTCTAAACATCACATAAATTGGGAGCGGCTCAAATAATCGCTCTAAATTTTCAAAATATTTGCGCTCATTTTATCCAAATCTAGAACAGCGATTGTTCCATTCCCAATAGTCACAACTCCATTTACAATAGGGTAACTACAGCTTCCCGGATTTATCACCAAAACATTATTCTGCTTTCTAATAGATGCCTCATGGCTGTGACCATTAATTACCACATCATACTTCCCAGAGAGAATAAGTGCCTCAACCAGTTCTGGCCACTCCCCGTGTGTAAGCGCTATTCTCTTATCACCAACTTCAATTTTAAAAAAGACATCCCACAACTCGCCGCCAATTTTGCTCAAAAACTTTCTCAAAGCTTTAGGGTCCCCATCATTATTACCAGTAACACATACAATCTTACAATTAAGCTTTTCAAACTCCCTAACACTAAAGGGGCTAACAATATCCCCCGCATGAAGTACAAGCTCAACCGACTCCGCATTAAACTTATCAATAGCCGCTCTTATCGCCTCAATTCTATCATGACTATCCGACATTACACCCATCAACAATCAGAACACCTCCTATCTATTCTAATCAACTTTTATTCTTCCACCCAATGGGCTCCACGACTAGTATACTCTTTTTTATGGGCTGCGTCGTTTTAAGCAGCTTTCCATATCTGAGCTTCTTTTTTGTATCTTTCAACAGCTTCAACAAAAGCCGAAAACAACTCTTTCCTGTGTCCACCTGCAACCACAACATACACTACTTCTTCTCCTACTTTAAATTCTCCGAGATTATGATGGATATGAACATCAATGATTCCTTCTTTATTTTTAATCTCCTCGCAAATATTGGTTAACGTCTCGTTCGCCTTTTCCTCATAAGCTTCTAACTCAAGCTTTTCCACTGGAACTCCTTCTTGTGTCTCTCCACGAACTATTCCAATGAAACAAGCAATAGCACCAGCTTTATACAAATCTGGATTTTTTTTAATTTCACCTATTATGTCCATTAAGGTGATCTCACCCTTATTATGAACTTCACCACTTCTCATGATTGACACCTCCTTAAAAACGATGCAAATGACCAAGATAAAATATTCTATACCCAAATTGAAACAGAACACATAACATCTGAATGATTAATAACTAATACAAAATTTTTTAAATATCCCGCTAAGAACCTTTTTAAGACACCAAAAACCCTAATAGGCATTATCCGACAAATATTTAAAACCAATAACCCCAAAGAAAGTTTAGTAGAAACAATTGCAGGGCTAGCCAAGCTGGTCAACGGCGCTGGACATCAGATTCTACACTGTCTTGACCAGACTCAAGATCCAAAAAGGTAGCCCAGATGGCTAGGAAATCCAGTCTCGTAGGAGTTCGGGTGTTCGAAAGGCGTTAGTCATCCTCCCGAGTTTCACCCGCCCTGCACCAACTTTTTTATTTTAAATTTAAATGATGAAATATGTATTTTTAGTGATGCCTTTTATTCGCAATAATTTGCATTTAAATTAGCATTCCCCAAATTCTGGATTAAATAATTTATTCTAGAGCTATTCCACATTGTGGGCAGAATCTTGCTAAACTGGGGAGGCGGATTCCGCACATCGGGCAGAAAAAATGTTGTGTATCCTCTGTTTCCTGAAATTTTTCAAAGTTTGTCAAGTAGTGAAAAAGGGCTTTTAGAAATTGTAGGTATGGTTTTGTAAAGTTTATTTCACTGGTTCCTACAAATACTCCTTTTCCCGGCTTGGAGCAAACTAAAACAGGGGTTATCGTCTCATAAGTTTTCACCAGTTTAACAGATTTGCTTACGTTTTGTCTGTATTTTGTTGTGTCTTTTCTAACCCGGTTTACAATAATCTCTACACGCGGCTCTGCAGTGAATCCTCCGCTCGCACCAAGTGTTTCCACGTTTCTTAATAGGGGGTGGGTGCTTTGCCAGGTTATTTTTAGTTTCTCATTTATTAAAAAACCCTTGTAATCTATTACTCCAAAATTTTTTAGTAGTTTAATAAATCCTCCCTCCCTGGTAACTCCGCTTCCAATGGCGATAACAACTTTTCCTCCCTCCCTGACATATTGGGTGATGTCCTCAACTTCTGAAACCGTAAAAGCGGACATTCCCTCATTGCCACGTGGATTTCCTATAATTAGGATATCACAATCTTTTAAAAGTTCTAGCGTGATGGGCTTTTTTCTAATAGAAAAAAAGGTCATGCTGTCAGTAAGTAGGGCTATTGTTTTTTCGATTTTATTGAATGTGATATGCTCATTATGTGATTCGTCGAGAAACACGTTTACCATATTATTAATATTTTT
>DXJA01000407.1 GCA_019056875.1 Candidatus Jordarchaeum madagascarense | reverse complement strand
GTATTGCCCGAAGTTAAATTGAAAGGAGCCTTTTTTGTTGGTTCTAACACCCCCTCTCGATTATTGCATAGAGTAATAGCAGGAATGGAAATAATGGTAAAAAAAGCGTTAGATGACAATGCAGAAATAATTCTTATAGACACTTCTGGCTGGGTATATGGAAGGAGCGCAAGAGAACTCAAGACATCATTAATCCTAATGCTACAACCCAAAATCCTGATTGCACTACAAAGAGGAAAAGAAATAGAACATCTATTAGCTCCATTCGAGAAATCTTTAATCAAGATTATCCGGCTTCCTGCCCCAAAAACATACAGAAGAAATAGAGAGAAGAGGAAATTTCTTAGAGAAATTTTATACCGTAAAAGTCTAGAAGACGGCCGAGAAATAACTTTAAATCTAGAAAAAATCGGACTAAGATACACATTATTAGGCTCAGGAACTAAAATAAAACCAGAAAAATTTGAAGAGGTAAAAAATATTTTAGGCCACTATCCGATCTATGTGGAAGAATCCGTGGATCTATTATACATCATACTTCCAGATGAAGAAATTAAAATAGATAAGGAAATAACGAAATACTTAGGGGATCGATTAGGAAAAACAGAGGTGTATCTTGCCCAAAAAAGAGATTTTGAAAATGTTTTAGTTGCTTTTCAAGACGAAAAAAACGAATACATTGGCACAGGTATTATAAAAAAAGTGGATTTTGAAAAAAGCGAAATCACCTTTTACACCTCTACTGAAAAAGAAAAAATCAGATTTGTACAATTCGGGTTAATAAAAGTTAGTAAGGATGGAGAAGAACTAGGATATACAAAAATACTTTAAACCCAAAAAATCTTCGAGTCTATAGAAATCCACACATATAAATAATGAATTGGAAAGAAATATGGGATTTACTACTTTCTTCCAATCCATCCAATTTCTCTTATTGTTTCACCGGTTTCAATAACTTCAAAAGCTTTTTTCAAAGCGTCCTTTTGTTCCTCTACGGTAACATCTCTGCCTCCAAGACCCGCAATAAATTCCAACACGGGGGGTCTTTTGTCCTCTGTGTATAGCGTAGCCTTAATTTCAGACGCGGACGCACCACCCTTTCCGGGTGAAAGGTTTCTGTCTATAACGGAAATAGCCTTTACACTTCTAGCAATTCTACGGATTTCCTCATCAGGAAAAGGTCTAAAAGTCCTCAATTTAACTGACCCAGCCCTGTAGCCTTCCTCTCTTAACTCGTCCACAGCAACCATAACTTGATCAGCAAGGGAACCCATACAGAAAAGCACTGCTTCCGCATCCTGACACCGGTATTGCTCAACTAAGTCACCATGAAACCGGCCAAATCTCTTTTTGAACTCAGAAGCAACCTCTACAATTTTCTTTTTAGCGTTTTCCTGAGCCAAGTGCATAAGGTATTTGAACTCGTAAAACCAGTCATCTGGGTTTTGTAGATTTCCATGAGTAATAGGATTATCTACATCTACTCGTATATGTGTCGGATTATAAGGTGGAAGAAAGGCATCAACCTCTTCTTGTTCAGGAATCTCAACCGGCTGAGAGGTGTGACTAATAGTAAATCCTTCATAACAAACCATCATTGGCAAGAGAACTTCCTGATCCTCCGCAATCTTAAAGGCCTGAATAATTGAATCGAACGCATCCTGATGATTGGCACAATAAATTTGCATCCACCCAGTATCCCTCTGAGAAACCGAATCACTGTGATCCGCCCAGATGTTCCAAGGAGGTCCCATAGCCCTATTGACTATAGCCATAACAATGGGCAAACGTGAAGCTGCCGCCCAGTGAACCATCTCATGCATATAGGCTAACCCGTGGGCAGAAGTAGCGGTAAACGTCCTCACCCCAGTTAAGGAAGCTCCAACACAAGCTGCCAAAGCCGAATGCTCAGATTCTACTCGCACATACCTAGCATCCAATTCTCCACCATCAACCAAGTCTGACAATTTCTCCACAATACCGGTCTGCGGCGTTATTATCCCTAAACAAGACAATAGCCTTGCTTAGATTGGATAAGCCGCAATAACCGCAGGCCTAGCTAAAGCAGCCGCATAAGCAGCCGCATAGTTTCCAGTCGTTATCACAGTTTTCGCCATCACGCTTCCTCCTTTTCTCTAATCAAATGCATAGTCTTCTTAGGGCACACAGACACACATACACCACAGCCCTTACAATACGTATAATCAATCACCGGATACCCTTCCTCATCGACACTCACTGCACTCTCGGGGCAATACATCCAACAAGACAAACACTTGTTACAATCCTCCCGATCATAAACCGGCTTAAAAACTCTCCACTCACCAGTAACACCCATACTCGCTTTCTCAGGCTTAGAAATCGGAATCGGCGTCAAATCCCTCCAACTATGAAACTGAGACACCCTATTACGTCTCGAAACAGGCATATCACCATCAAGATACTGATCCTCAGGCACCACATGCTCCACCGTCTTCTCATAAGCCATCTCAACAGCCTTAAGATTCTTTTCACCCTGTTCACCACTAAATATCTCACTCAAGGCTTCCAACACAGAATCCAAACTAATCAAACCCGTAGCCCGCGCAAAAGCACCAAGCATAGGCGTACCAGAAAGCGCCAACCCCGCAACCTCCAAACCGAAATCAATAGAAATGCTAGTAGCATCCACAGTAAAAACCCTAGCACCCCTAGGAAGCTTACCAACCTTATCAAGAATATCAGAATTCCCTGGAGTATTAATCACTAGAATACCCTCAGATTTCAAACCGTCAGTAATATTAGCCAAACCAGACTTGAATAAAGTGGGATCAACCACAACCACAATATCTGGAGCATACACATTAGAATGAATCCGAACCGGCTCCTTAGAAAACCTTGTAAAAGCCACTACAGGAGCACCACGACGTTCCGCTCCAAAATAGGGGATTGTCTGGACTCCTTTGAATCCTTCGTGGAATGCGGCTTCGGCGAGGGCCCTAGCGGCGGTAACGGTTCCCTGGCCACCGCGTCCGTGCCATCGTGACTCGTATATTTTTGCTGGCATTTGAGTACCTCCAATATGAAGTCTTCTTATCTAATATTGTTTGATTACTAGGTTTACATAATTCAGTGCTTAAAACAGTTTTGGGTAATAAAATTTGACTAGAATAGGAATACCAAAAAGGTATTAAAACTTAAAATTTACGCATTAAAACCACAAAAAAATATGCAACTATTATTACACACTAACTTTTTAAGCAAAAAATCTTTCTGTTTTTACCACTGAAAAATAGAGGGAACAAGAAAATGTCAATAAAAGCGTTACACTCTGAAGCCCCTGAAGAACTTTGGCTACCCGGAAATTCTTCATGTCAAGGCTGCGGCTCAACCCTGGCCCTAAGATGGGTTCTCAAAGCCTTGGGCAAAAAAACCGTCATAGTCTCACCCGCATCATGCGCCAACGTATACATAGGGTGGTGGCCGCGATCTTCTGCAAGCGTGTCCTATTTTAACATGGCATTCGCCGCCGCGGGAGCCACCGCCTCGGGAATCGTAGCGGCACTAGAGTACCTAAACAAGAAAGACGTAAACGTAGTAACCTGGGCGGGAGATGGAGGATCCGTAGATATAGGTATTCAAGCACTTTCAGGTGCTGCTGAGAGGGGTACTAACTTTATCTATATTTGTTATGATAATGAGGCGTATATGAATACGGGAACACAACGGAGCGGCTCTACCCCTATGGGTGCTTGGACGACTACGACACCCTTTGGTAAAAGGCAGAACAAGAAGAATTTAGCTATGATTATGGCGGCTCACAATATTCCTTATGTTGCTACAGCTTGTCCTAGTTATTCGAAGGATCTTTATGAGAAGATTAAGAAGGCCAAGGACATTGAGGGTACTAAGTACGTTCATATTCTGGCTCCTTGTCCTCCCGGATGGCGGTTTGACACAGAGCTAACGGTGGATATGGGTAAATTGGCGGTGGAGACAGGTATGTGGGTTCTTTACGAGGTTGAGAATAACATACTCAGTTTGAGTCCTCCTAGTAAGCGGTTGTTAGATGCTTCAAAGAGGAAGCCTGTTGGGGAGTATATTAAACTTCAGGGTAGGTTCAAGGACGTTAAGGATGAGGAAATCAGGGAAATTCAGCGTTGGGTTGATGTGCAGTGGGAAAAGTATAAGAAGTTTGAGGAGGGCTGTCCTGTCTATTAGGATGGGAAGCCTTGTTCTTTGGGGTTACTTATTTTTTCACCGTTCTTAGGGTATCTTTATTAATATCGTCCTATGAAGTTTTATTGTATCAAAATAAGCAGATTAGACAAAACAATCTGCTGAGACAAAAAGTATATCCACTATACCCTTTGATGGGATGTTAAATTCCAAGTTAAGACGGAAAATCCTAGAGGAGGGTACTCTCAGAGGTGAACTATGTTGTCAGATGAAAACACAATTTTTATTGGAAGAAAGACGGTTATGGACTATGTTTTGGCCTGTGTTACTCAGTTGAACAGCGGTGTTGACGAGATTGTCTTAAAGGCTAGAGGAAGATCTATTAGTCGAGCGGTTGATGTTGCTGAAGTCTTGCGGAGCAGATTCATGAAGGATCTTAAGGTCAAGGATATTAAAATTGGCACAGAGCAAATCCAAGCGGCGGAAGGTGGCACGGCAAACGTTTCTGCTATAGAAATCACACTCAGCAAGTGAAGTGTCCAAAATAGTAATTCAGGGATTCATAGGTTTCTGGTTTCGAATTGCTCTAATGATTGAGTTACTTTGGAAAACAAGAAACAGTTAATAAAAACATTGAAGTGGAAATAAAAAGTAGAAAATTGCATGAAGAGCAGATTTTTTGATATTCCTTTTTGTTAGAAGTGTTATCTCAGGGTATCCACTGTGCCTCAGTCACCTGTCCAGATCTTGGGAGGAGTATTGGTCTTTGGTTATTTTGATTGTTCTAGGGTGATTAGTTCTTGCCATTTTTTGTCGATGTAATCCTGTATTTCCTGTATTAGTTTTTCTTGGCGTTGTGGTTTAAACAAGTGTCTGAATTTGCCTTGGTACTGTAGATACTCTTCCACTGGTCTTTTCTTGACGATGTTTTTTGTTATTCTGTACTTTCCACTTTCCACCTCGTATAGTGGCCAGTAGCGAGTAAGTACAGAGCTCCTTGCAATTTCTATTGTTAATTCTGATTCTGTTCTCCAGCCCCGGGGGCAGGGGGCTAAGATAACTATGAATTTTGGTCCTTCAATCGCAACAGCTTTTTGAACTTTTTTTATCAAGTCCATTGGGTAAGCTGGACTCGCTGTGGCTGCATAGGGAACATCATGCGCGACCACGATTTTCATAATGTCCTTCTGGAATCTAACTTTGCCCGGGATAACTTTGCCAGCGGGGCTGGTTGTTGTCCATCCAAACTTTGGTGTAGCCCCGCTCCGCTGGATGCCGGTATTCATGTATGCCTCATTAGAATAGCAAATATACGTAAAGTTATGACCACGCTCCAAAGCTCCGGACAGAGCTTGAAATCCAATATCATAGGTTCCTCCATCTCCAGCAATGGCGATTATTGAGTTGTCTGATTTTGGAATTCTGCCTTTTCTTTGTAGTGCTTTGATGCCTGCTTCTACGCCAGCTGCGGTTGCAGCGGTGCATTCGAAGGCGGGGTGTATCCAAGGAACATTCCAATTCGTGTAAGGGTAGGGTGTTGTTGCTACTTCAACACAGTTGGTGGCATTAACTATTATTGGGGGTTTATCGAGGGCGGTGAATATTTGTCTTAGTGTTATTCCTGCTCCACAGCCTGAACACAGTCTATGTCCTGCTGTGAAATATTCTTGTGCAGGTAAGCTTTTTAGGGGCATTATTTTTCACGCTCCATCAAATGTTACGTTTATGCATCCTGGGCCTCTGCAGCCCACGATTTTGTAATTTTCCTCAACCTTATCTTTTTTAGCGACCTCAAGGAGTATTTCGGACACTTTCTCAAGATGTTCGATTCTTGTGTCTCTTCCTCCTAGGCCCGTGGGGAATCCCATAACGTGTGGTCGATCTTTGAGTTCGTATAATGCTGCTCTTACTTCCATGCTTAGTGCTCCACCCATTGATCCAAAGCTAATGTTGCGATCTATTACTCCTACAGCCTTTACGTTTTTTAGAGATTCTTGTAAATCCTTCAGTGGAAAGGGGCGGAAAACACGAAGCGTGGTGAGGCCTATCTTTTTTCCCTCTTTTCTCATTTTGTTGACTGTTTCTTGGGCGGTTCCTGCTAGTGATCCTATGGCTAATAATGCTACTTCTGCGTCTTCCATTTTGTATGAGGAGATTATCTTGTAATTCGTATCGAATCTTTTGTTGAAATCGGTGAAGACTTTTTTGATGCCTTTTAGGGAGTTTTGTGTGGCTACTTCTTGTTGTACTTTTATTTCGGGATAATATTCAGGTACTCCAACACATCCAACAGTAACTGGGTTGTTTACGTCTATGGAAAGGATCGCTTCTCGTAGGGGGAGGAAATCGTCAACATCCTCTTGATCTAAGAGTTTCAAACCTTCGGTCGCGTGGCTTATAACGAAGCCGTCGTGGCAAGACATTACTGGTAACTGCACATCTTTGTCTTCTGCTATTCTGAATGCTTGGAATATGGTGTGGTAAGATTCTTGGGCGTTCTGATTGTAGATTTGAATCCAACCCGAGTCTCTTGCGCCCATAGTGTCACTCATGTCGTTCCAAATGTTCAAGGGACTGTTTAATGCTCTATTGGATACTGCCATGACTATTGGCAGTCTAAAAGAGGAAGCAACGAATAACATTTCATACATGAGAGCAACGCCTTGAGAGGCGGAGGCGGTAAATACCCGGGCTCCGGTTAGGGAGGCTCCGATGCAGGCGGACATTGCCGAATGCTCAGATTCTGCAGGCATAAGCTCTGCGTCAAGCTCGCCATCCGCGTGGAACTGTGACAATTCCTCAACGATCTGTGTTTGAGGGGTAATCGGATACATGGCGATTACATCAGGTTTGGATTGTTTCACCGCGTGGGCTACCGCTTCGTTTCCAGTTAATGCAACAAGTTTTCCCATTTCTATTCTTCCTCCATTTTTATTGCTTTCACGGGGCACTCTACGCAACAGATCCCACAGCCTTTACAGTAAAAGTAATTGATTTTGATTCCGTCTTCTTCTCTTTCTATAGCTCCTTCCGGACAGTAAATCCAGCACAGCAGGCAGTTGTTGCACTTGTCTTTGTTTAGTACAGGTATTTTTCCTTCTCTCCAGTCGCCGGTTCTGTATTCTCTTGCATTGCCCGGCTCTGTGATGTATCCTCCCATGGGAATTTCATTCCAAGCTAGGAGTTTCCTTTTAGATTCGTTCAACTCAACTTTACCTCCTCATACGCTCTTTTTATCGCGTTAATGTTCTTTTCCGCTAAACCTTGACTGAACCTTTCTTTTGTGGTCTCAATAATGGTGTCCAAACCTATAATTCCTGTTGCTTTTGCGAAGGCGCCTAGGATGGATGTATTGGTTATAGCCATACCCAGAGTTTCTAAAGCAATTTTTGTCGCATTGATTGTTGCTACTTTGTTATCTACTTTTAACTCAGATTTCAATTGAACCGGATCCTTCTCAATATTAACAATGATTATTCCACCTTTCTTCAACCCATCCGCAACCCTTTCAACTTTTAGTATCGTTGGGTCCAGTACAACCACGATATCCGGATCATAAATCTGTGATCTGCTAAGAATCAGTTCCTCACTTATCTTAGTGAACGCCTTTATCGGTGCACCCTTCCTTTCTGCGCCGAAGGCAGGAAAAGCCTGGGCATTCTTTCCTTCCTTTAACGCGGCCTCCGCAACAAGTCTACTGGCGGTAACAACGCCTTGTCCTCCGCGTCCATGCCAGCGGATTTTGATGATGTCTTTCAAAGGCCTTCCTCCAACTTTTCTATTATAGATTTTTTCTTACAGTATTATTTTTCTAGTCTTGCTTGTTAACTCCCGAAAGGGGCTATTGTTCTCTAGAGATTTGAACGGTGAGATTATAAATTGTTACGCTAAAAAGTTTAGATTATGCTTCCATCACAATTGCTTTTATTACTTTAAAGCATTACGCTTTTATGGCGCCTATTTTTGGGAATCATAATGCGACCTTTGCATATTAGAATTTTTATGGTACAAAGATTAAAATTTGGAGTAAAATGTTGAGTAGCGCTGCGAGGATTATTATTGATAGTGATTTTTTTGCGTTTGAAACAGATTTTACTATTTGGGTGGTTAGGGTTTCCATCTGTTTTTCTCCGACGATTTTGATTTTTTCCGCGTTTTTTATGCTGTAAGCTACTTTTACTGGTTGAACTTTTTCTGAGGCTTCTTTTACCATGTTCACTATGTTTGCTATTAGTTTTTTTTGGTCTCCAACCTGCCCCACTGCATTATATCCCTTGGGGGTTAGTGATACGGCGTTAACGATGTGAGTGTCGCTGGTCATTACCTCCGCTTCATTAACTCCAGTTTTTTTGGCTGCGTCAAGTATTTTTTCTCTCAGACCGGGAGTCATGTTATTTCCATCGATTACGATGTATGCGGCTTTTTGTCCTTCGACTTCCACCACGTAAACTGTAATACCTGCCGGTCCAATATCCTCCCACTTATCCAAGTCGTCGGGGGTTGACTGAACAGCGTACATTTTGAATTTTGTACTCATTTTAGATTTTGCTTCTTTAACAGCCATTTTCGCAGCGTGAATCATCTTTTTTGCGGTTTCGGTGTTTGATGAAACGGGTGTTAAAACATCGCCGCCACAATTATGGGCATCGATTAGAAAAGCTTCTTTTATTCCTTCACTTACTGCGGCTTCTCTTACCTGTTCTCCTAAATCTGGGCTGACGTCATCAAAACTTATGGGGGATAGTGTAACTATTAGCAAGGCGAGGTCTCCAAAAATTTGGCAACTTATTTTTACCTCATCTTTTGTATATGTAACAAATCGACTGGCTTTCGATGCAAAGTTAGATTGACCTAAAGAACTATTTACGGTTTTCAGAACTTTTTCAATTTCTTTTGCTGAAACCAAATTTGGCCATGTGTCGAGGGCCCGTGAGCCACTGAGGCTATGGCCCCAGTTTTCTCCGTTATCATCTTTGCAATAATGGATGGCATTTCACTGCTACCAACAGTTTTAAACGGCCCCGGGTGAATATTTGGAACAACCAATATGCTATTTGGATTTTCTGAAGCTTTGAATAACAGTGTTAGCACTGGAAGCGAGGTGGTTTCCCCAATCTTTTCGAAGTTTTCTTCAAGCACGTCTGATTTGTTTTCTATCCAGTCTAAAAGAAAACCATAAAAAAATCTTAACCCCCGCACACCTAACCCTTTAAGTATAGGCCGATCTACCAGCCAGAGATAAATCAATGTGGCTACACCAAATACAACGAGGGTAATTGTGAACATTATTGCCTTCTCAGCTATTCTTGGGGAAAACGTGGGTAATTCAAAAAGCAGAAAAAGCAATTACACAAAACAAAGGCTGTGAAACAGCCGCCGCAAAGGATCTAAATATACTAAACTCGGTCATTGCGCGAAATACCAATAATCTTAACATGAAAATGAGAGAAGCTCCGAAAATA
The DNA here is from genome assembly GCA_019056875.1 of Candidatus Jordarchaeum madagascarense. Taxonomy (GTDB): domain Archaea; phylum Asgardarchaeota; class Jordiarchaeia; order Jordiarchaeales; family Jordiarchaeaceae; genus Jordiarchaeum; species Jordiarchaeum madagascariense. Next base: position 5,922 of record DXJA01000407.1, on the reverse strand, counting down.
AACGCTACAGAAACGATGATGAAAAGATTTGTGAATCGGAATAATACGGCCCCAATAATATAAGCCACGCCCAAAAATAGCATACATAGAAAAGATAATGCAAATAACCTCCTTTTATCCCAGATGCGTTCACTAGCCTTCATGAGAGGATGCACCAAAAAAGTTGACAGAACTATCGGAATAAATAGAATACAAGCCCCCTGGATGGCCCCCATAATTATATTATTAATGAGCGGCTGAAAAAGGTAAGCAATAAGACTTACAATAACGCCAATAATTAAGGATGCTCCTACAGAAAAAATCAACAGTTTCTTCATTGAGGGCAATCTGAATAATAGTTTATACATCGAAGCAGCTCGTTCCATTTCAGCACACATTTAGATTAACCTTCCAAAAATTATAGTAGCCGAGAGGACAACTCTGGTTTACTCTGTTCATTGAAGCCAAGCCATTATTAAATTTTACCCAGACAACCGCCACTACAAATAAAACAACTAAATTTAATCAAAAATAAAAGTAAAACATAGGTAAAAAAAGAAATAACAACTATCAAAAGGCTTGAAATTTAACTAAAAATGACTTAAAACGATTACTTTTAATAAACTAATTTATCTCAGAAAGCATTAGTTATCAGCATAAAAACATGAATTGGAAGGAGCATTAATGAGTGGTTACCGTTTCCTTGAACACACCGCAGATATAAAAGTAAAAGCCTATGGAAAAACACTTAACGATGCCTTCCAAGAAGCAGCCCGCGCCCTCTCTGAAGCAATGACCGACACTTCAAAAATAAAACCAGTCATAAGACGAAAAATTGAGATCGAAGCAGAAGACTTGGAAGCCTTACTCTACGAGTGGCTAGAGGAATTCATCTATCTATTTGACTCCAAGGGACTAGTTTTTTCCGAGTTCAAAGTTGAAAGCATACAACAAACAGAAGGAGAACTAAAATTAAAAGGAGAGGCCTGTGGCGAAGAATTCGATGTTGAGAAACACCCACAAAGAACGGGAATAAAAGCAATGACATACCACGAAATGAAAATAAAGCAGTCGCCAAAACAAACAACTCTAGAATTTGTTCTAGATATTTAAACTTCTCACGCCTTTGAAATTGTAACTATGTAAAAAGAATGAGCGCAGGGAGGGTGATTTGAACACCCGCATCCCAAAAGGGATACTGGCTCTCAAGGCTTGCGCTTGAAAGAGTTTTCCTATTCAATCAGCGCCGTAGTGCGGATTATGGAAGTAATTGTCCGCTTAGCTATCCCTGCTGCATATTATGTGTAGGCGGGATTCGAATATATTTATTTCTCATTTTCATTGTTTTTAATACTTTTATTTTTTGAATTTTGAGAGAAGGATAATAAATTTATAGTCTATATGTTTTTCAAAAAGGGGTTTATTTTTTGCTCAGTTGGTAGAGTTCTTCGTATAGTTCGGGTCTGAGGTCTCTTAGTACTGGTGCTGCTATTCTTGATGCTCTTAGATCCGAGTAGTCGATTGTTCCGGTTACTAGGTCTTCTTCGTCGTATTTTGCTTTGGTTATGATTGTGCCGTCTGGGCCTACTATGCGGCTTCCGCCCCAGAAAACTAGGCCGCCTTCAATTCCTACTAGATTCACGTAAGCTAGAAAGACCGTGTTTTCCATGGCTCTGGAGGATATGAATGTTTCAAAGTATGCTCTGCGGGTGCCGGGCGAAGCGGATATGCACACTATTAGTTGTGCCCCCATAACTGTTAGTAGGCGGGCGACTTCTGGGAAGAATATGTCGTAGCAGGTCATTAAGCCTATTTTGCCGATTTCGGTTTCGAGTACTTGTGTTTCGTATCCGGTTCTGAAATATCTTTTTTCTTCAAAGACTAAGTGTGTGGGTAAATACTTTTTGCGGTATTTTCCAATATATCCTTGGGGGCCTACCATTACTGAAGTGTTGTATAGGATTCCTTCTCCGGCTTCTTCTACCATTCCGAAGATTACATAGGTATTATTTTTGTTAGCGCTTTTCTCTATTTTTTTCACGGAGGATCCTGGGATGCTTTCTGCTAGTGAATAGTATTTGTCTCGGAGTGAGTAGCCTGTGAGTATTAATTCAGGAAAGATTACTAGTTGGGCTTCTTTGCTTGTAGCTTCGGCTATTATGTTATCCATTTTTTGTAGGTTTTTTTCTTTGTTCTCAAGCTTTGGGGCCATTTGTGCTAGAGCTATTTTTAGTTTCATAGGTTCTCCTCCAACAGTTTAATATATTTTTGGAATTATAGTAGCTTGGTACACTATTATGTTTATAAGAATTATATGTTATGGAGGTTTTTACGGTGAAACTCTCAGCAGAAGTCCTAGATATTGATCCCGAATTTGTTGAGAAGCGTATTCTCAAATTTATTCGTGCCCGAGTTATTGATGCGGGGTTTTCAGGGGTCGTAATAGGGTTAAGTGGTGGTATTGATTCGTCGGTTACTGCAGCACTTTGCGTAAGAGCGTTAGGTTCGGATAGGGTATTGGGTCTAATGTTGCCCGAGAAGGATAGTGATCCTAACGATGCTAAAGACGCTATTAAACTATCGGAGCAGTATAAAATTCCATATGAAATAGTGGATATTACTCCAATAGTTGATGCTTGTCTGAGTACCTATCCAAAGGACGATGTTGATTCTCCGGTAGTGGCTGGAAATGTGAAGGCACGTGTACGCATGTTGTCACTTTACTACTATGCAAATAAGTTACGCCACTTGGTTGTTGGTTCAAGTAACAAAAGTGAAATATTAGTCGGATACAGTTAATGGTTGATGACCATAACTGCCGAAAACTTCACCAAGTTCGGCGACGGCGGCTCTGATATCTTACCGATAGGTGACCTCTATAAAACTCAGGTTCGCCGCTTAGCAGTATATCTGGGAATTCCAAAAGAGATTATCCAGAAAACACCCACTGCAGGACTTTGGAAAGGGCAGACAGATGAATCCGAAATTGGTGTTTCGTATGATGTTTTGGATTTGATACTTTATGGTTTAGAACATTGGATGAACGAGCCTGAAATCGCTGACGAACTCAATGTGCCACTGGAAAAAGTAAATAAAATAGTGGAAATGTGGAGAAAGAGCGAACATAAAAGAAAATTTCCAGTTATCTTTAAACTATCACATAGGACGCCGAGCTTAGACTGGAGAGTTCCACTCAATTATTAAGTAAATGGTTAAAAAGGAGTGAAATAAATGGGGCGTAGAAGGAGAAGGAAGGTTCAAAGAAGGCCTGAAAAGCGAATACCCACCATTTTTACTTGTCCTTCCTGTGGGGAGGATAGTGTAAAAGTGGAAATTAACAAAAATGAAGGCTACGCAGTGGTGGGCTGCGGAGCGTGTGGATTAAATAAAAAGGTAAAAGTTACCAAACTTACAGAACCTGTGGATGCATATAGCGAGTTTGTGGATTCATTTTATAAAGAAGAGACTGCATAAATACCAAAAAAGGAGAAAATTGAAGCCTTTTTTTATCCTACCTTTAGAATTAGAATAGTAATAGATAGATCGCAAAAGCGCCTATAGCGCCTATCGCGGTGGATACAAAATTCACGATATTGTTATCGATAGCCTTGTGGCCTCTCAGTTGCACTGTTACCTCGCCACAGTGAATATCATGCTCAGTGATCTTACCACAAACGGGGCACTTGTAAAGGGCTTGCACCGTTGCACCTATTAAACTATCAGCGGTACTTCCAAGAAATCCTGCGCCCACTGCTATTATTATTAGCTTTGCTCCAATTGGCAACCCGAAGTTTAATATGTCAAACAAGGGGAACAAACCTATCCCAATGAGATTAAAGTGCTGTAAAAGAAAAGCTACACCGCCAGTGATTAAGCCACCCATGATTATTGCAAGCTCTCCTAAAGGTGAAACACCACCTGAAGTACCTGGGGCGACTTTTTTAGAAAGATTTGTTATTAGTCTTGGAGGATGGGGATTTAGTAAGCCTACCTCGGTTGCTAATGTGTCTGCAGCAGCGGTGGCTACTACCCCAATGAAACCAGCAAAGAAAATATCAAAATATCCTAGGGGAACAAAAAATAGACAAACGCCTTCCATTACTGCAAGGAATGCTGCAAGACCTCCATTAGCGATAACATTGGTCCAAGCTCTAGCTCCACCTTTTTCTTGAGCTGCTCCCATTTTCCTTTTTCTCTCGTATTTGAACTTCGTGAACACAGCAGAAACTAAGAAGAATACTAATATAACCATAAACCATGACCAGTTACTAAATATCCATATCGCTAAGCCTACAGCGAGTCCTGCTAAGAATCCCGAAAAATCAACTACATGTAGTTTGATCGAGAGGACCCCGAACCCGCCAACTATCGCGATACCAAGTAAAAGATAGATAATATTTGTGGATCCTGTATTGAATAATGATTCGAACACTTCTGCACTCACCTTTTATTAAGTAACTTTGAAGCATTTGTGTAATAGCAAAGGTTGCTTTTGGATGAAGGTATTGAGGAATAATGTTTTGCTTATGATGGTTTGCTTTTAGAATAAAAAGTTTTCCCAAGTTTAGTACTTTAAATCGTGTTCTGTCGAAATAGTAATTTTTTTTCATAATTAGTCGAAAAATTGGTCCGTGCCCTCGTTTTATTTGTAAGTTTTCGTTTAGCCGAGCGCTTAATGCGTTAACAGAAATTCACTTCCGGTCTCCTAAAGATTTTGTATTCTTCGTAAACACTGAAGCGATAAGGAATAGGGAAGTTGTGTTTTATATGCTTTGCTAAGGGAGGGTAGGATGTTCGATTTGTCTTGCTGCAAAGTTTACCATTGCAATAGACTTCTTCAGATAAATCTGAAGCCTTATGGAAGACACTTGTTACCAGAAAACAAAGCAATCGGTTTTCCCTCTAAATTGTTTTACTGATTCTCTGTAATCTCGTCATAGCAGTGAATAAACCCGATATACCAAGCATAAAAAGGACAAGTAAAATCATTACAGGGGAAAGGAATACTGTTTTGGAGCCTATAACGTAGAGGGATACTGGTATTAAATAATAGGCTGCAATGATTAGAATCCCGCTGATAATCAGTTTTCTCTGCTCTCTTGTACCCTTACTGGTAAGGGTCCAAAATTTTTTTATTGCGTCACGGAATTTTTCATAACCAGCGACACCACTAAAAGGGAAAATAAAAACTAGAATAGATCCTGTGACCAGAATAGATAGTGAGTATGGAATTAGGAAGAGCAGATCTAATGCAAGTTTTGTAGAAGGATTCGTTACGTATAAGGGTTGTTCAAAAAACGCCACGCCGAGAGGGTTAACCTTTACCACGGTTATCGGAAGCACAAATAGTGTGATGCTAAGTCCGTTAATCAGGTACCATTGATAAATGAGAAAAGTGAAACTCACCGCTGAAAGTATTACGGTCAGTACTACCAGTATTTTAACTAGTACTTTCATTTTCATATAACACCTCCAAATTCCGATAATTTAACAGTTATTAAATTACCTATCAGAATCACCTATCTCTACTAATATTTGTTGTATTTAATATAAAAAAGGAAATAAACGGATTTTTATACTTTGCAAATTTTGTGAATTCGTTTTAGTCTTATCTTTGATATATTTGAACGTAAAACTGCTGCCAAGGTGCTTGTTTTAGGAGGGGGGTGGTGAAGGTGCTGAGCCTACTCCAATCCACACCCAATTACCGAAGCCGTACAAACTGCCAAAAACTGTTATCAAATTTGTATAACTGTTATACATATAATCCCCGATATTTGGGTAAAAATCATCTGGTAATTTAAGCCAAAAAGCCCCGTCTACGCTGACAAGATAAGGTACTATTTTATTTAGTATATCCCAGCATGGTGGATTAGCTGTTTTTGGCGGAGAAATCGGGTTATGGAAATAATCACACTCCATCCATCCCCAATATGGATCCCT
>DXJA01000406.1 GCA_019056875.1 Candidatus Jordarchaeum madagascarense | reverse complement strand
ATGATAAAAGAGGTGTAAATATTTAATTTTATAAATTTATAAAATCAGTGCAACTGCAATTATGCCACTCAAGGATAATTGCCTTCGCAATGTTTTTGTAGCGGTATGATTCATTCGGAAACTTGAGGTTTTTGAGCTTTTCTTGGTTGGTTTGCAGATGTCTTAAAGGGGAGCAACTCAAGCAGCAGAGTTAACAGCCAAGCTAGTATCGTGCTGACTGCAAAGGCCTTGTAGCTGTTTGGTGTAGCCTCAGCTCTCGGTTTGAGGGGAGGGTGCAAGAGAAGGTGGAGGTGGGCCAAGTATAGGAGTGTGAATGTGAGGAGAGGAGCCAGTGTGGGGGGAGCAGGTTTGAACCCAAATCTGATCCGTTGTTTTCTTCATAAATTAAAAAAGAGCGATATCCCAAAATAAAACTAAGATTCCGAAGTACTAGAATATAACATAAAGAATATATACGAAAGAATATAGTGATTGGAGAGAGAAGTTGGTATAATCCGAGTTTCCTTCTGATTCTTCAAAAACGTATAGAATCAGTATTTTAATTTTATAAAGTGGTGTGTGTAATGGTCAAGTTGTTTGAACCCGTTAATATAGGAAATGTGGAGCTTAGGAACCGGTTGGTAATGCCGCCTATGGGCACTAATTTTGCGGCTGAGGATGGTTCGGTAACCCAGCGCGCCATAGATTATTATAGGGAGCGTGCACGGGGTGGCGTGGGTCTAGTTATCGTTGAAGGAGCCTATGTTCACCCTCTGGGTAAGGGTTCAAATATGCAGATGAGTCTCATCGATGATGATAAGATTCCGGGTTTGAGCCGACTCGCTAAAGCCATCCAAGCGGAGGGAGCCAGAGCAGCGATTCAGCTCTTTCACGCCGGAAGACAGGTTTCATCCATGATTATTGGAACCCAACCCATTTCCGCCTCAGATGTTCCCTGCATGCTGGTTAGGGAGCCCCCTCGCCCCATGACTCTTGAGGAAATAGAAGAAACAATTGAAGCTTTCGGTGAGGCCGCCAGAAGGATAAAGGATGCGGGATTTGACGCTGTAGAGATACATGCTGCCCATGGTTATTTGATTAACCAGTTTTTATCTCCGTTAACGAATCTACGGAAGGACAAGTATGGTGGGCATTTTGAGGGTAGGACAAGATTCTTGGTGGATATAGTTCAAAGGATTAGGAAGAAAGTGGGGAAAGAGTTTCCCATCATTTGTAGGATGAATGGGGATGACTATTTTGAGGGCGGTATAACCCTGCAAGAGGCTAAGAGAATTGCGCAAGTGGTTGAAAAGGCGGGGGTCGATGCGATTCACGTTTCGGGAGGAATCTACGACTCGGAGTATGGAGAGTCAACAGCACCCATGTGGTTGCCCAGAGGATTCATGGTAACCCTAGCCCAAGGAATAAAAGAGGTTGTGGATATTCCCATCATCGCTGTTGGCAGAATAAACAAAGTTAAACTCGCAGAGGAAATCTTGGAAAAAGGTCAGGCAGACCTAGTTTCAATGGGCAGAGCTCTGATAACTGATCCCGAACTTCCCAAGAAGGCTATGGAGGACAGGCTGGAGGAGATAAGGCCTTGCATCGCTTGTAATGAGGGATGCTTAAATATGCTTCTATTTCTCAAATCGGTGACCTGTATTCTAAATGCGGCAGTGGGAAGAGAGGAAGAATTCCGAATTAAGCCTGCTGAAAAACCCAAGAGGGTACTGGTAGTTGGTGGCGGAGTGGGAGGGATGGAATTCGCGAGAGTAGCAGCATTAAGAGGACACCACGTCTCACTCTATGAGAAGAATAATGAACTCGGTGGACAAGTTTTGCTAGCCTCAGTGCCTTCCTATAAGTATGAGTTAAAAAACATAGTTCCCTACTTCAGGCATGAACTTGAAAGACTTGGAGTCGATGTCCATTTGGGAGAGGAAATCAGCGAATCCGTGATTGACGACCTTGATCCAGATGTGGTGTGTATTGCAACGGGTTCAAGCACAGTTATTCCCAACATACCGGGTATTAAAGGAGATAATGTTGTTCTTGCTACTGATGTCTTGGCAGATAAGGCTCAAGTGGGTGAAACAGTTGTTATTCTTGGCGGTGGGGAGATTGGCCTTGAGCTTGGCTATCATCTTGCTGAACAGGGCAAAAAGGTAAGCATAATTGAGCAGAGAAAAAGGGTGGCTACTGAGATGATTCCCGCTTTCAACTACTACGTTAGACACAAGTTCGCTGAATTCGGTGGAAAACTGATAACGCTTGCCACGGTTATTGAAGTCACCAATGAAGGAGCGGTCTTCGAGAAAGAGGGACAAAAAATTCTGGAAAAAGCGGATACTGTGGTTGTTGCTCTAGGAACGGAGCCAAACAGAATTCTTTTTGAGAATTTAAAAAGTAAAATATCAGAGATTTACGCTGTGGGTGATGCAATAGAGCGCGGAAAAATAATGGACGCAGTGCACGGCGCAGCCGAAATTGCTAGGAAAATTTAGCATTTCTAACTTAGCTCAAGGGTCTTTTAACTCTTTTTCTACCCATTTTTTTTTCTCATAGGCTCCTAAAAAATAGAATTATGGGACAAAATCATCTCTTAAAAAAGTTAGAGAACTTTAATAAATTTATAAAAATTTGAAATAGATTTAAAATAAACTTGAAAAAAGAACTTGATAAATTTATAAAAAATTAAAGATAAATTTTAGAAAAAATTTAACTTTTTTTATTCATATCATAAATCGGAAGAAGTCAAAAAAATAAAAAGTGGAGATTACTCTTTTTTCTTTACACCCATTCTAGTTTTCTCTCTCACTATGGCTTGTTGAGATTCTTTCCTATGTAACAAATATTTATCCAGCAGTCCAAATACGCCTAGTGCAAAGAACGCTGTTGCTACTAATGTAAAGAACGCGTGAATAGCTCCTATGTGTATACTAGTTGCACCGAGCATGTCTAGTATGGTGATGCCTAAAGCAAATCCCAGGGATTTTCCGCTTTTATTCCTCCAAGCCAGAGCATAGAACAATATAGCCGCTGGAACCGAAGCTATAACAAGATACATGATCAGAATCATCTTGGCAGAATTGGGTATGATCACTGAGAGAGGGTCAAAATAAGCAATGAGTATAGGAGATATGTCTCTGAGAGAGATTGGCATTGCACTTTTTAAATACAAGTATAACGGATTTCCTATAATCTGCCCGGTCAAACTGTATGAAAGAAACTGTGTCCCCCCTACTATCACTGATGTGGAAGAATCCACTACTGAGGCGTGGGTAATCCCTAGCACGGCGAGAGCCGGGGCAACAGCATAAAGCTCTCTAAGTTCTAACATAGCTATAGCGATGAGTAACAGCATAGTGGAGTTAATCAAAGACAGAAACATCAGAATTTGAAGGCTACTCATTTCAAAAAAGCCCGACAAAGACATAACAACGACGAAGTGCGCAGCTGAATAATAGAGGAAAAACCCGATGAGTAGTATAGTAAGTCTCTCTCTATTTTTAATGTAAAAGTGAACAAGATATACTGTAATAGATAGTGAGAGAACAAAAACCACAAAGTATAGCATTGCGTCAAGTTCCAAAACTACCACATCCTCCTTTCTAATTTCGAAGCATCATTAAATTTTGTTGACTCTTTTTCTTCCTGTACGAATTCTTCTAATTTGTAAAATTCTGATAGCGCGTTTATTCTTCCTCGAAGGTTAATCGCCGCAAGCCTAGCTACATGCAAACTTTCCATCTCTATTATAACACCAGTTTTCTCCGTGACCTTCATAAGAAAAGTACTATTGTTATGTACACTATCCCCCACATGCATTTCAGCTAAAGGGAACTTTTCATAGTAATCAAAAACCTCTGGGGGAATTTCTCCCCTTTGATTCCAAACCTTTCGGTTAATATCAATGATGACTACTGCTAACGGTTTCCAATTACCAAGATTCAGCTCCACGATTTCAATCATATTACCCGTATTTGGGGTTTCAGGCGTAGTCATAGCTTCCTTCCTTCCATGTGCTTGCATTATTTTTATTTTGGTAGGCTGTTGGTCAAATTGAAAGTATAACTTTCGTAACTAAACTATATAAGTGAATTTGGGTATTGTAAATTTATAAACTTTATTGATACTATCTCTCATTAAAGTATAACGGAGGTCTTTTGTGTTAAAGGAAACTGATATTTGGGGTCCTTCCAAGAACTTGTCTCCTAGAGTCAAGCGTCTAAGAGACGAGTATTTTAACTTTGAAGAGCGAGACTATTTTAGAAACGAAGCTATTTCCTACACTACGGGTACTCCTTGGGATACTACTTGGATTATGCACAATTGGGGTAGTGCGCCGGAGCTTTTGGTTTACGGTAACGCTGTTGAGGATTCCTTTGATGCGATGGCGGTGAAGGTGGATTTGCCTGAGGGTTTTTGGGATGAGCCTCAAGTTGTTCGTCGAGCACTTTTCTTCCAGAATGTCTTAAAGATAGTTCCACTTCAGATTCTTGAGGGTGATTTAATTGCGGGTGCCCATTTCTCCGTTTCGCAGTCTCTTTGCTTAAATCAAGCGGAAGATGCGGATTGGAAGACAAGAGACAAAGGCTACATGGAAAGGTATCAAAAATTAAATGGTTTAGGGGTTGGAAATACCGGGGCAATTCCGGGTCACCTTGTTCCAGATTATCCTAAAGCACTTAGAATAGGTTTTAAGGGAATTAAGGAAGAGGCAGAAACAGAGTTAAAGAGGGCGATTGAGCAGGAGAAGAAAGACTTTTTGAGAGCGGTTATAATTTGCTGCGATGCAGTAAAGGAGTTTACCCATCGATACGCGGAGGAAGCAAAGAAACTGGCTAAAGCTGAGAGCGATGCGAAAAGGAAAGAGGAACTCCTTGAGATGGCTAGAATTTGCGATAAGGTTCCATGGAATCCGGCGGAAAGTTTCTGGGAAGCGGTGCAGAGTGTCTGGTTCGCCCATATGCTGGTTATGATTTCAGAATCCTACCCCGGTCCGGGTCTCTCACACGGCAGATTCGATCAGTACATGTTTCCATATTATGATAAAGACATTAAGGAAGGTAAACTGACTCGGGACGAGGCTAAGGAGATTTTAGAGTGCTACTGGGTGAAACACAACTACGCATACGACTACTATGGATTACATCTGGGAAGGCAGGGTATAAATTCTGGTTTCGGGCAGCTGATGACCATTAGTGGTCTGGGTCCGGGTGGAAAGGATTTGACTAACGATTTGTCTTGGCTACTGATAGATGTCATCGAGGAGATGAACATGTTAGAGCCCAAGCGGAATGTCAGAATCCACAAGGACACGCCACCAGATTTTCTTATGAGACTTGTAGAATCGATAAACAAATGTAAGGGTGGTTCACCGTTTCTACTCAACTTGGACTCCATTTGCATTAAAGCCTTAGAATGGGAAGGCTTGTCCCACGAGGAGGCTGTGGATTATGGGGTTGTGGGTTGCCTCGAAAACACGTCTCAGGGCAACGACCGGTCAGGAACAGTCGATGTTAACTTTAACCTAGCCAAGCCCCTTGAACTCGTTTTGAATAATGGAAAAGACATGTTAACCGGAGAACAGATTGGTCCAGAAACCAGTGACCCAACGAGTTTCCAGACATTTGACCAGTTTCTAAAAGCCTACAAGATCCAACTTCTACACTGTCTAAGACTGCTCATAGAGCTGAACATGGATTTCGACACTTTGAGAGCCACCTACGAGCCAGTACCATACCTGTCCGCCATAATGGGCGACTGCATAAAGAAAGGCAAAGACGTAAATGCCGGGGGGCCAAAGTACAATTTCATAACCGTTCAAGGGGTGGGCATAGCAACCGTGGCTGATTCCTTGGCGGCTGTTAAGAAACTGGTTTTTGAGGAAAAGAAAATCACCATGCAAGAGCTTGTCGAAGCCGTAAAAACCGACTACTTTGGTAAAGAGCAGTTGCGCCAATTGTTGATTAATGAGGCTCCCAAGTTTGGAAACGACGATGACTATGTGGATCAGATAGGGAGAGAAATTTCCCGCTTCTGGTCTCAAGAGGTTTTCAAGTATCAGACCCCTGTTAGTGGGAGGCGTTACCGCGCAGGATATCTTTCATGGAATTACTTTATTGAATGGGCTCCGAAAACTGCTTCCACACCGGATGGCAGAGTTCGAGGAACCTACCTGTCCAATGGTGTGCAGCCGGTTCAGGGCAGAGATCATTCTGGTCCTACAGCGTTTCTAAAATCTGTAGCCAAGCTGGGATTCGATGTGGTTCCCAACGGTGCTTCCTGTATTGCCACATTTAGTCCAGCGTCACTCAGAGCCGTAGAGCATCTGGAAAAACTGGGCTCCCTACTCAGAGCCTTCGACATCCTAGGCGGAACCTCCCTAATGGTAAACGTAATCGATGCCGACACTCTAAGAGAAGCCCAAAAGGATCCCGAAAAGTATCTGAACCTGTTAGTGAGAGTAACCGGGTACAACGCGTACTTCGTAACCCTCGGAAGATCAATACAGGATGAAATAATCGCAAGAACAGCACACGAGATATAAACGGATGGAGAATAATAATATTCGGTATAGATGTGCTCTGAAATGAATGAGGCGATGATTTTCAATATAGAGAGATTCTCAACGGAGGATGGTCCCGGTATTAGAACAGTGGTTTTCATGAAGGGATGTCCTTTAAAGTGCGTATGGTGCCATAACCCGGAGGGCCAGTCCTTCCAGCAGGAGATATTCGTTTTCGATAAAAGGTGCATCGACTGCGGTGATTGCGTGGAAGCTTGTCCCGAAAAGGCGATAACCGTCAAAGACAAGACTCCCGTAATAGACCGGTCAAAGTGCACCAGTTGTGGAAAGTGCGCCGAGGTCTGCATTCCCAATGCAATCGAAGTTGTGGGGAAGAAAATGACTCCGGACCAGGTCTTAGAAGAAGTCAAGAAAGACGAGGTCTTCTACCAAACTTCGAACGGAGGAGTCACCCTTACCGGAGGAGAACCCATCTCACAAATAGACTTCCTAGAGGAGTTCCTAAAAAAATGCAAAGAAGCCGGAATCCACACAGCCGTAGAAACCAGCGGCTGTGGAAAATGGGACATTTATGAGAGAATTCTCCCCCACACCGACTTGGTCATGTTCGACCTTAAAGAAATGGACGGAGAGAAATCACGCGAATACGTGGGAATCAAACCGGACTTAATAATTGAGAACGCTGAAAAGATTAGTAGGGTTAAGCCCATGTGGATTCGAGTCCCCGTGATTCCGGGTTACACTGCCTATGAGGACAACATTAGGAAGATTGCAGATTTTATAGCTTCCAAGCTTCCGAGTGTTGAGAGAATCGATCTTTTACCCCACCACCGCCTCGGAGAACCCAAGTATAAGAATCTCGGCAGAGAATACGCTCTTGATGGTGTAAAACCGCCAGATAAGGAAGAGATGCTCAAGTACAAAAGAATCATGGAATCGTATGGTTTGAAAAATGTGATTATAGTAGGACACGAGAATGAAAGTTGATTATTTTACACAATTAAAGAATGTGAGGAGGAAATGATATGGTTAAGATGCCACCCAAGGTTGTTGAGAAATTCATGAACCTAGACAATGTCAAATTCCTGGCCACAGTGGACGATGAGGGAAAGCCCAATGTGGTTTACATACTCTCGATGATAGCGATAGATGATGAAACACTTGCCTTCGCAGATTTAGCGCTAAACAAAACCAAGAAAAACCTGCTCTCCAACGGCAGATGCGCAGTCAGCGTACTTGCCAACGGAGAAGTACAGTACCAAGTGAAAGGAACATTCCAAGGCTTCCAAGACTCAGGACCTCTATACGAAATGTTTAACCAAGTCCCACAACTAAAGTACAACGCATACTTTAGACCCTCGGGAATAGGTCTAATAAAAGTAGAAGAAGTGTACCTCGGCTCCGTTGTGCCATCTCCCGGAAAAAGAATCGCCTAAAGGGGACCCAATCCCCACTCTCTTTTATTTTAAAAATAGATTTCACCTTCTACTTCTCAAAATAATTAACATTTCATCAAATTTGATTTTTGTAATATCGAAGTAACTGGTGTAAAAAATAAAGAATGAATAGAGAAGAATCTAAGTTAATATCTGGTGATAAAAGGTTTTTCTAAAGGAAGTCTAGTCTGCTCAGCTTCTCTTTGCAATTTGGGCAATATCCTTTTATCTTTATCCATTCTAATAAGTGGTCTCTGTGACTTGGGATGTGGCAGCTTGGACACCTAACAATCTGGTCTCCTGAAATAATGTCTCGGTTACATACGGAGCACTTTTCGATAATGTCCTTACCGCAGAAAATGCAGAACTTGGCATTTTCTAGAACTGCAGACCCGCAGTATATACAGTTCGGTTTTCTGGAGATATCTGTCCTGTTAATGTCGAGTATAAACTCTTGCTTGAGTAATTCTTTCTCTCTCCTTCTCCATAATCCATACCCTATAACCGCTGTAATTGTAAATGCAACCAGACAAGCTAAATATATCAGGGGATTTAACGCACCGGGGTTAAGCATGAAATATGTCAGGAGCAGATATGATAATGGAGTCGGTACGAAAAAGATTTCTCTATGCGACGGACTAGTGCTGACTACTCTTGGGCCTTCAGTGATATTTAGTTTAGAGTAACTTATCGTCACTCTAGTTGTGTTTTCTACCCAAGTTCCACCAATATATGTTTGAGATGGTACAATGATCCACTCGGTTAATCCTTTTTTATTAGTTGTAGAATTGCTACCACCAAATCCGGGAGAAGCGTAAACAGGGACTCCGTCCACCTCTATCTTAACCTCTGCACTCCGCACAGGATAGCTGATAAAGCCCACCACCTTAACACTAAGATAATTTGCTACAATACTTCCCGTGAGATCATATGAGGTGCTTTCATAAAAGTAGAAACCGAATTTACTATTTATGGCGATATTATCCCTAAAAGTATTATTTGAGCTACGAGTTACCCAGAAGCCATGCCTATAGTTGTTTGTAGCGGTGTTTCCAGAAACACTATTATGAGAGCCATCGGATAACCCAAAGCCGATTTCGCCATTGTTTGAGGCGGTGTTTCCGGAAACATTATTATACGAGCCACCAGACAACCCAAAGCCATAGCTATTTTTTGTAGCGTTATTACTCGAAACATTATTATACGAGCCACCAGACAACCAGAAGCCATCGCTATTTTTTGTGGCGTTGTTACCCGAAAGAGTATTATAAGAGCTTAAGGTCATAAAGAATCCGATGGCGTGATTATTTGCTGCAGTGTTACCGGAAAGATTATTATAAGATCCACCAGAAAACCAGAAACCACGCCAATCGTTGTTTGTGGCGTTGTTACCCGAAAGAATATTATACGAACTAGATTTAAGATAAAAGCCACAATCGTTTTTTGTGGCGATATTGTCTCTTATTGTATTGTGGTGTGCATCAGATAGTATGATTCCATAGTAATTGTTTTTGAAAGTGTTGTTCTCTATTATTGTGTTGTTTGTGTTTATCCAGAGGCCACAGTGATCAAGGTTACTGTGGCTGAATCCACAGTAGCTTAGTTCGCTGTCATTCATCTGGAACTTTGCTCCAGACTGCACCCAGAATAGATATTTGAAACTGGGATCGTAGGCTGTGATGATTGTGGCATCTGCTCTGGTGTAGGGGTTTCCGTCAGTATCATTTATATATAGTGCTCCCCCGTTTTGAACCTCTATGTGATGTTCACCGTTATAAATGCAGTTGGCTCTTAAGATGACATTGGTTAGTATTAGGCTTCCCCCACTAGCGATTATCAGGTTCCCATTCAATATGATTTCGATATTACTGTGAGTTTCTGGGCTGTTTACGATTTTATCGTCCCAAATTAGATCAGCTTTCGCGGATATAGGCTGGTTTTGAGGAGTATTTACTAATAAAATAAGAGTTCTGTAACTCAGTGGATTTGTATTTTGGTTCTGACTTTGGATTGAAATAACTCCTGTGAGCGTTATTGTGAGCAGAATTGTTATTAAGAGTATACTTTTTGTGCAAAATTTCCTAATCCGAGATATTTGTTTCATGTTCCTTCCTCTTTTCTCTTTATCCCAAATTATTGCTTAGTAGAATAATTTCTGATAATAATTTAAATAAATTACTTTTGTGGTAATTGCTAAAGTCGTTTCTCTGGCCCCACTGGTTACTATGGTTGTTTAGTTAGATTAATCTGTTTCCACAGTTAGGGCAGTTCCCTCTTATTTTGGTCCATTCTTTTAGGTGGTCTACGTGACTCAAGCAACCGCAGTAAGGACACTTGGCAATCTTATCTTCTGGTGTTATATCCAGATTGCAAACTGAGCACTTGTCCACCATTTGTGCAAAAGACTTACCACAGTAGATGCAAAAATTAACTTTTCCAAGATTCTCGGAGCCGCAGTTGAAACAAAGCTGTTTTGAGGCTGCAAAAATAGAATTCGATTCATGTTTAACAGAGGTCGAAGAAGCACCCGAACTCCCCTTATGAATAGCGTATACGGCGCCTGCAGACATCATCATTAACAGAAAGATGGTAAACGGATCCATATTTTCTCCATTCCTCCCTTTATTATTCTACAATTATTTTTTTAATCTGAGTATAATAATTTTTATAATCAGTTATATAGGTAGCTTTTGCGGTAATTACGAGATATCAATTAACCTTAACTGGTTATTAATTCTTGTTTGGTTAACTTAGTCTCTTACCGCATTTCGGACAGGTTCCTCTCATGTAAAACCATTCTAATAGATGCTTTTTGTGGCTCAAGGCCCCACAGAAAGGACACTTAACAACCTACTTTCGGACTAATGTTCAGATTGCACACAGCATTTTTCTCTCATCATTATAACTGCTCTGCCACAATGGATGCAGTAATTGGCATTTTGCCCCAGTTCGCAACCGCAGTTGAAGCAAATTGGTTTAATGGTGATAGAAATAATATTGGACATCCTTTGTACCGGTTCTAAAGGCGTACTCATACCTCCCTTATAACTCATGTATATTGTGCCTACACATACAATCGCAATTAGTGTAAAAACTATAACAGCAACAAACAATGAGGTATCATCTTGAGTATAAGAAAAATAAAACGGTACCAAGTCAAGCCACAAGTAAGTGGAGAAGACCCCCATTTTTGTTTCAATCCCCTTTTTAAGCCCTTTTTAAGCTTATATTCAAAATAATAATTTTTACAGTCAATTATATAGGTTACTTATAGGGTAATCTACTTCATTATTATGCTCGGTGAGTTCTTGTAAAAAATGGAAAAAAATAACTTGACGCTTCTTT
>DXJA01000405.1 GCA_019056875.1 Candidatus Jordarchaeum madagascarense | reverse complement strand
TTATTAATAGATGTAAGAATTATCTCTACGAACCTGGTATTAGTGTTTATAAAGAAGCCGTTTTAGCAAACTCTAAATTTAAAGTTCACTCAATGCACGATCCTACTGGAAGAGAATTATAATGTTGTCTTCGCCTACGTGTATGGATCCTATGCTAGGGGAAAAGCTACTAGGTTTAGCGATTTGGACATAGCTGTTTTTTTAAGGGACACTGGTCATGATGGGTTTAGGGAATTGCTAGCCCAGCTGCCTGTGAATGCGGATGTTGAGTTCGATGTTAGAGTGTTGAATGATGCTGCTCCGCTCTTCAGATACAATGTCGTCCGAGAGGGAAAACTGTTGTTCGTCAAGGATAAAGGGATTCACGAGACCTTTGTTTATGACACCCTTGTTTCGGCGCTAGAGTTGAGAGAGACTCTCACCAATATGAGGGAGGAGAGGTTGAGGAGGGTTCTTGATGCTCTTTGAAACGGTTGCCGACGCTGTTAAGGTCTTGGAAGAACTCAGGGGAAAGCGTTTAGAGGAGATAGCGGGGGATACCGTTTTGCTCGGAAGCGTTCTGTGGTATCTTTACGTGGCTGTACAGGGCTGCATAGACATAGCCCTCAAAACAATCTCAAAGCTTACTCTTAGAGCACCTGAAAGTTACGGTGACGCGTTTACAGTTCTCAGAGAAGAAGAGCTGATACCGGAGGAGCTAGCAAAGAGCCTCATCGCAATGGCCCGTTTTAGACACGTTTTAGCGCATGTATACACCAAGCTCGACTTGAACCTGATATACGATATGTTGCACCACGACATTGAGGAAATCAAAGAGTTCTTGAAGGTTCTAGCCGCGAAACTCCGAGAAAGAAACATAGAGTTAAGCGAATTCTAACAAGCCAAAACACAGCCGTATATCTTGATCTAAACTTATTACCGCAATCTAAAAACATAATTATGTTTGCGTTGTTTTCGATATCATTGTTTGCAAAAGAAGTTTCTCAGTAACGAGGATTGAAAGTTCCCAGAATTCTCAGCTCATTCCTTGGTAGCATCATCTTGCAAAAACAAATCTTTTGCGCTGAAGGCCCGACAATGGTATTAATTAACACAGATGGTAAAAATGAGAAACAACTACTCTTTAGTATCTCCCATTAGTTTTTTACGCAGGTCTTCTTTAGATATAATCCACGTGAGTTCCTTCTTCTTCTCGTACACGTAAACCAGAGGAACATGGTAGTTATCTGCTAATTTGTAGTAAGCAATGGTTGCGGGCTTGGTCGCAGAGGTGCAATCCATTATTAAAACATAATTCCTTACGAGGTCAGGAAGATTCGCTTCAACTCTCGATTCTATGATTTCAACACTGCTTATTTCTTCATCCTCAAGCAAGCACCAGCTAACATTACTAGGAGCTACACCCTTCCATTCCGCAGCGCATCCATATGTAGTAACAACCGTAACTCTACTGAACGAGAAGCCCTCCCCTGCAAGAAGGTTTATAGCGGTTTCAGTTTCAGACTCAATCCTACCACCCCTCTCACCCAGAAGACCGAGATAAGCGTAAGAAATTTTAGGAGAATCAAAAATGTAGCACCGAGGAGTCTTGTACTCCAGCCTAATCAATCCACCCTCACGAGAAACAATACCCTTACCTGCAAGAACAGTCAAGTTGTAATCTAGAGTAGACTTGGATATTCCAGTACTCGTTAAAAGCGCACTGAGCCGTATCCCCTACCGTGTGGTTTCCTCTTAAACAAGACTAAATGTTTATGTGCGGAATTGGTTTCAATTTTGTGGACTCTGCAAAACCTCTAATTTCATCTCACAACTTCTTTAAAACATTTAACTTTATAAGGGATGAAGAACAAAATAAGAATATAATTTCCAATGCGAAACGGGATTGTATCTCAAGAGGAGTATAACCCGCTTATACATAATAAAAGGCCAAGAGGTCAGGGAACAAAAGTTAAGCGGGGTTATCATAAATGAGCAAAATACTATTTCCTATTCGAATTCGGTTGCAGAGGAAAATAAGTTTAGTACTCATAGGAAAAAAGCGAACACAGAAGAACAGTGTTTGAGGCTAGATGAAATGATTCTTGATATTAAAACTCCAATATGGACTGGTGACATTGACTCAAAAAGCAATTTGCTTAAATCTACAGGGATTATGGGTTCTATTCGCTGGTGGGTTGAAGCAATCTTGAGAGGGATGGATAATTTTGCTTGTGATCCTATAGATGACAATCCCAAAAGCCTAACAAAACGTTGCCCAACAACAAAAGAAAATAATCGAGAAATTTCTCAGTATTGTTCTGCTTGCCTCATTTTCGGAGCAACGGGAATGAGAAAGCTGTTTAGATTACGTACTGAGGGAGGATATGAGATATTTAATGGTAAATCAATCAATATAATGCCAAAAGGTAGAACTCGAGGATGGTACTTGGGAAGTGGACTTGGGGGAGAAATAAACTTAGATATTATCTCCTTGGACAAGAATTTCGATAAAAGTCTAATTTCTGTTCCTCTGGCTATCGCAGCCAAATTGGGTGCGATAGGGGCGAGAGCACAAAATGGCTATGGTATAGTAGAACTCAAGGAATTTCCAGAAATAAAAATTGAGGATTTCAAAAATTCGGTGAGTAAAATCACAGATACTGCAAGACTTGCTAAATTGAAGATTGATGTAAGAAAAGAAGTAAGACAAGAAAACTATATATCTTTACCGAATATAAAAGAGATGTTTTTTGCCAAAATCCAATTTGAGGCAGATAATGGTTGGTGGAAGGAAGTAGATGGGATAGAGGAAAGAGGGCAAATGGGAGATAGGGACTATTACGAAGGATACTCTAATGATGCAAGAATGCGTAAATGGATAGATTCTGGTTCCGTTCCTATTGTTCCGGCGATAAAGAATTGGTTAAGGTATAATCATGGAAAAAGCCTCTGGCAAACGGAAAATCAAAATGAAGACAGAATAATAGATAAATGGCTATTTGGAACTATGAGAAATGATAAAACAGCCTCTAAAGTCATCGTCTCATGCGCATACCCTGTGAGTAATAACACATGGGAATTTCGCGTCTGGGGTTGGATCCCTAAAAATGATTTACCAAATGGATTTGATAGAGAAAGATTTCTTGATAATCTAAAAGAAAGTTTAAGTAAAGATAACCCAATAAAAGTACAGTGGAGTAAACTTTTCGGTAAAAAGACTGAAAACCACAATTTGAAAATCTGGAGGGAATATAATTCATTAAGAGATACTCTCAAGCAAAGTGAGAGCAACATTGATAACTATCTTAAAAGCATTTTAGGTGAAAGGAGGGAGTTCAATAAAACATAAATACGACTTTTATGCAACCTTTAAGATCGAGGAAAAAGAGGATGTCGATAATTTAACAAACGGTTCTGGAAAGTATAGGGAAATATGTGATGAGCTATCAAGAATAATGATTTTAAGCACAGCATTAGGAGTGAAAAAGAAGTTTCCTGACAATAGAGGCAGACCAGACAAAATCGATCTGAAAGATTATGCAAGAGTAGGCGAGGGTGATTATGCCTCAGGATTGAAAGCGTTCATTCATACCAACGGAAACTTCAATGATAATATATCTAGCAAATTATCCGACCTTACCCTTCTAGGTATTGTTACATCAGTTGATGTTTCTGCACTACCGAAAGGAAGTTGGGTTTTAGAGTTTCCAATTATTCTTGCAAAGCCTTTCATTTCGAGAGATGATGTTCCATTATATATCATTGATAACCCTGTACGGAAAGACAAGGTCTTTGGTGTGCCCTTTATATCAGCGATGGCATGGAAGGGAAACTTAAGATGGACTATGATGAAACTTCAGTTGGAATCTCATATAAACGAACCTAATAAATTTGCTGAAATGCGTCTCAAGCATACACTTTTATTCGGAACAGAAAAAGGAACAGAAGATGTACCAAAGGGATGGGCAAAATATCTAAATGAACTTTGTCCCAATGCAAGGGAAAACTATCAAGATAAACTCAAGGAAAAATTTGGAAGGGACGATATACCCAATCTTGCAGGAATGCTTCACTTTTATCCCACTTTTTGGGATAGAATTGAGATGGAAGTTATTAATCCACATGATAGAAAAACCAAAACTGGCAAGAATCCTATATACTTTGAAACCGTGCCAGAGGGTTCAAAGGGACTCTTTAGGCTTCTCTACATTCCTTTACACCGGACTAATCTGCCAGATGATGAGTTTAAGAAAATAGTTTTACAGGATTTAAGAGATGTCGTAGCAGGGGTTAAAGAGATGTTACTTTTCTATGGCTTCTCAGCAAAGAAGTCCATAGGATATGGAGCAATTGAGGCCAGATGGGACAAAGAGGTAAGTATACTTGCGTTGAAGGATTTTATCAGAGGTACTGAAAAATTCGGGAACTTTGAAGAATTGGAGAACGAAATTCAGAGGCTCATTAGAGGAAAGGAAATATGAGCGAAAAAGAGCTTCTTAAAAAGCTAGAAGGTGGCAGGCCTTTTATCTTATTAGCTGAGATTGGTGCATACTTACATGATTTAGGTAAGGCAAGAAGTAAGTTTGTTATAGAAGGTAATAGTAAGGACCACAACTTTACCTCCTTATTTCCAAAAGACCTGCAAGACGCTTTAGACAAAATTGATATTAATATTTGTGGAGAGCACGCAACCATAAAAGATTTTATAGAAAAGCATCACTCAGAACAAGAAGGCGGTATAGACCAAAGAGATTGTGAGGTCCCACTGATTATAAGACTCTTGTATGCTAAATGGAATGGATATGACGGAATTGATTCAGGATTAGATAAAGGAGCAAGAGAAAAGCAGGATAAAAATTATGTTTATGTCGCTACCGCTTTTGGTTATGAGCCGGAAGAAAATAAAATAGAAGATATTGACCAACTAGAAAAAGAGTTGTACGACATTGTGAAAAATTCACTAAACAATTATGTAAAAGATGACGACATTATAAAACTTAGGAGAATTATTCTAAAAGAAATTAAAAATTACTATCTTAAAATATTAGGTGAAACTCGCCGACCTGCAAATGATGTAACGCTTTGGGATCATTCTTATTCTGTAGCAACTCTTTTTAAATGTGCAGTTACAAAGAATATACTCAGTTCTAATGCTTCATTTGACTCTCTGGATTTT
>DXJA01000044.1 GCA_019056875.1 Candidatus Jordarchaeum madagascarense | reverse complement strand
TCCATAAACAACTTCTTATCGTTCATGACTCTATCTGGAAGTAAATCGTATATTCCGATTTTTCTCAGTATCGGGGTTATATCCAAAATCTCATACTGTATATTCAGCTTTTTGGCTAATTGCTCGGCATCTTTAACGTTTTTTATTTCACTATCTCTCTCCGGCATCAAAAGACCAAATACCCTATCCGGACCAAGAGCCCTAGCACATAAGGTAGCTACAACGCTCGAATCCAGTCCGCCGCTCATGCCCACAATAGCACCTTTCTTATCGAAAATTTTAACATAGGTCTCAATAAAGTTTTCAATCTTCTTAGAAACTTGCTCAAAGTCAAGTTCTAACATCTCAACAACAGAAGTTTTCATACACCCATCCACCTTAAGGCAACCCTTCCATCATAGGAATATTAAAGAAAAAATGAATATCGATAGTATTGCTAAGGATTCCATGAAATCTAAATTTTTGAAAGGTAGTTTATTAATGGTAAAGATTTTCTGTCGTAATACTCCTTGGATAACTAGGTTATATGTTGTTTAAAATTCTTTTCTAATAAGGTGCAGTGTTATCCACCTATAATCTTTGTATTACGACTTCTATAGTAGTGAATTTTTCACTCAATGGGTATAAGGTTGCCTTGTATGTGGCCCTTTGAGATGTTAAGACCTGTTATGTACATTTTTGTTTTAGGAAACTCTCCATAAAAAACAATGTTCCCACCCATATTTTCTAATTTGAAATAGGTTGTTGCGAGGTGGGTTTGCAGTTTTAAAGTTTCGTGTCCAAATTGGAACATTGTTAAAATTCCATTTATTTTTCTAATTTCATATATCCAGCTTTGAATTATTTTTGTGATTTCCTTTATTCCATATAGATATTCCAGTGTATCACACGCAATTGAAATAAACATAGTATCCACTTGAGCTTCATCTAAAATTTTATGTGCGAACTCTATGAAATTATTAAGATCTTCGGTGTAGTCCTCGCCCTTAATTATGTATGTATTGTAAGTTTCAACATCTTCAACTCTGTTTTTGGCTGAATAAGCCACGTAGAAATATTTTTTTAAACATCTAAGATACTCTTCGTCCAAACTAGAGGTTAGCGTCTCTTTTAAAGAAGGTGAGGATCCTCTCTTTACAACATCATCACTAAAAAGACCCTTGGAAGGAATGGAGAAGAAGGGAAAGCCCTGACGCACGAAATTTAAAAAAATGGGTACCAGTATATAAGTGTGGCTCATTCCAACCATCTCCCCTACCTCAAATATATTAAGGGTGCCCCCTTCAAAACCCCCGTTCAAAATCTTGTCCAGCTCCGGGATTAAGGTTGGAATTTTTAATCCTTTCTTTTTCTCAATTTCTGGAAGTTTTGCAGGTATCAAGTTTATCTGAATACCCTTTTCGAAACACGTAAATCTACCATCTTTAAGAGTAAAAAGATATACCGGATTTTCTATTATCATTCCTCGAACCTTCTCAATGTAAAGTTTTCTTACGAGCCTTTCATTCACAAACTCTCTTTCCAGCCTCACAACTCCGTCAACCAGATAGTCCAATCTATTTTCTTCGGCGAATTCACTGATAAAAATCACATTTGATTTCACTCTATCCGCCAAGTCTAAGATGTCACGCTCCACGCTTAAATCATCTAGCGGAATTCTAAGATTTGATTTCAAAGTATCTATACTATCCACAATAATGATGGAATGTTTTACTTTTACTTCTAAAACTCTAGAATACAAATCTCTTAAGAAACCCGGTTTATCGACGTACTGAAATAAATATTCTTCTTTGGTTTGCTGACCCAAACTAGTATTGGCATCCAAAATGTTTTCCTGGTGAATGCAGGACTTAGACCATGGAAACTGTTCATAAAGCTTATCCGGAGAGACACGTGTCGACAAGTACACTCCTGTACTCTCCCCCGGGAAAATCCTCATGAATTCAAGGGCCAAAGTGGTCTTACCGGTACCAGAAATGCCCTTAATGTGAAACGAAAAAGTGTGGGAGTCTAAAGCCTCTGTAATTTCCATTGGAACGTTTTTTATCACAACCACCAACCGCAACCCCACAGACGGTTTATAACCCATTTGCAGATTTGGAAAAAAAAAATTCAAAAAAATTTGCAAATTACGGGCTTAATATATTATTTAGAAAACACTTTTATATTTTTATCTCCCACCTATCTTTAATTCAGGATATTGCTTTGGTTTTTTGGATCTCTTGAGGCTGAAAAAGCTCTATTTTTCGAGTGCAATAGAAAATTTAATACCCTAATATAGTTATATCTTGTTCTAGTAAAAATTATGAAATTACTGGGAAGGAAAGAAAAGATGTCAAGGTATGATGTGGTTGTGGTGGGTGCTGGGCCAGGTGGTTCTTTGGCTGCAAAAACCGCAAGTGAATTGGGCTTGAAGACAGTGTTATTTGAACGAGGTAAAAAGCCTGGCGATAAATCCTCATCCGGTTGCGGCCTTGCTCCCAGAATATTTCGCGATTTCGATTTCGTAAGAGAGATGGATATACCCGGTTTAAAAATAAAATACCAGTCTTTACACATGCTTGACGAGAATCTGGAGGAACGTTTCATGATGCGTTGGTCTCCCAGCGATTTGGGGGAATATGCGGAGGCCCGAGAATATTTCCAGGTTGACGTGTATCGCCGGGATTTTGACCGGTTCTTGGCTAATCTAGCTTCTGAAGCTGGGGCTGAGCTGAGAACAGGAACGCTAGTAGAGGATGTCTTAAAGGATTCCGAAGGTCGAGTAAGAGGAGTGGTTACCGACCAAGGAGAAAAAGTGGAAGGAGAAGTGACCATTGCGGCTGATGGGGCGGTTTCCCTAATTTCCTATAAAGCGGGTCTTCGTGACAAATGGAAACCAGACGAGATTACTCTGATTGTGGATTGCGACTTTCAGGCCTCTAAAAAAAGGATTGACGAGATTATAGGCCCCGAGGAATATTGCAATCATGTGTACGTGTCTCCCCTCTTTCCGGCTCCCTATGTGGCCATGATGCCCGAAGGATTTCATGTAGGCTATGGCCAGTGGATTGGACGCTTCGCGTCGGGTTATGGTGAACGTCCATATGAATATCTTAGGCGGGTCATTAGTTCTAAACCTTTAAAGCGGTTTATCGACCGGCTTGACGCTAAGCCGAGGGAGTTTCATGCACACCTGCTTCCATGGATGCCTAGGCTTCCAGCCCACACCTATGGTGGCGGAATAATGTTGGTGGGCGACGCGGCGGGGTTTGCCTGTCCCCTTGAGGCTGAGGGAATCCACTACGCAATGGTCTCGGGAAAGATTGCCGCGGAGGTTGCTGCGGAAACCATTTCCAGTGGAGACACTTCTGCGGACGGCTTGAAGCTTTACGAAGAGCGATGGAAAAAATCAGTTATTGGTGAGGAGTTCTCCGCTGCGAAGGAATGGGCTGAACTCTGGGCGGGCATATTTTTCGATCCCAAGCAATGGAGCATAATCACCCCGCTGGCGAATAACATTATGTTCTGGGCCAGTTGGTCCAATCCCCACATTAAAAACCTTCAGAGGCAAATATCAAAGTACAAGGAGAATGCCCCGTTCCTATTAGAGTTTGTCAAGAGCTATCTATACCCCCTGCTCCGAAAATCTAACTTTCCACTGTTTAGGAGCCTGCTGAAGTTAGGATGGATGTGGCTTCGAACGAAGAAAAGAAAGGGAATAGAACTAATCCCCGAGGGATAGAAAATGGGTCGAAAAACAGTCGATTTAAGAGAAATGGTAAAGCATGTTGGCGTGACCGGAAATTTCATTAAACAGGATAAGGCTCGATGTACAGGTTGTGGAAGTTGCGTCAACATCTGCCCAATGGAACTATGGGAATTAAGGAAAAATAAGGCCTTCCTTTCTGGAGATTTTGCCGAAAAGTGCGTTGAGTGCGGGAGCTGCTGGCTGGTTTGTGAGTCAAAAGCCATCGAATTCAACTATCCTAAGGGAGGCACCGGCGTAATTTGGGAGTACGGTTAACCAAACCGTGGTGCTGAGGCTTATTCGCATTAGAAACTTCTTTAATTTAATAACTGTAAATTCGTGTTGATTGGGCAAATGGTCGGTCTTGATTTTTACATTTGATAATTTTTATATCGGTGGGGCGTAGGGCATTTCTCTTCTGAGTTTGGCCATGGATACGGTATTTTCAACTCTCTTAACCGTGTCTTCATCAATACCTAGTTCTATTGCTATTTTACTGCTTTTCATTCCTTTTTCTAAAAGGTACAGTATGGAATCAAGTGTTTCGTATTT
>DXJA01000404.1 GCA_019056875.1 Candidatus Jordarchaeum madagascarense | reverse complement strand
ATCTTCGTACCTCAGGTTATTACTCCTTTATTGAATTCATGTTTGGGGAAAAATTACAAAGTGAAGAATTTGTGAATATAATGCGGGAGGTAGGAGAGAAACTGAAAGGATTAAGATTATTAGATTATTTGGACTCCTTGACTAGGGACTGGGCGAGCGATCGTACCGCAGAAATTCTCAAAGAACAGAGCCATCTAAATGACGAACACCATACCTATTTTTACGACGATTTTACGCTTTGGCTCCACGAGCGAGCTAGAATTAATCCAAATGAGCAATATTGCCTAAACTGGCACGGTGAAAATATGCTATTTAGTGATGAAATTAGAGACAGACTGGACATGTTAAAATATCAGAGCATTATTGACAACACGCGCATCTCATTAAATTTTCTCACATACAAATTCTTGTATAGTGATAATCCTGAAATTGCTAAGACAGGTATAATGCTGGAGCTAATGCGAATAATGCAAAATGACCCCAACCTGCCTGCACTTGAACTCCAACCATACTATTTAGGAATGGGTAAGGGAGAGGCCGCAGTTGCCCTAGGTCAGTATATAATTCAAAAGCAAAAGTACGGGCTGAGAATACACGTAAGAGATATAATGGGAGGGGTAAATGAGAACCAGAATCCTATGGCGTACTGCCTTTCAACCTGCGTTTACGACTCGGAAATGGAACTGATTGCCGGCATCTTATTTAATGGAGGTAATATAAAAGACCTACAAAAACTAGGCTATTCAAAGGATGAAATTCTAAATATGCTCGATAGATTCGAAGCTTCAATAATGAACGATAAAATTGGAGAATTCTCTTGGTGGCAGAAATGGTGCCTCCGTCACACGATAAATAAGCAGCGTTTCATGCTACAACCCTCCATAAAGGCCGCAGAAGAATTGATAAAGAGCGGTGCCGTTGTTGGGACCGGTTCCACAGTTATGGGTTTGGGAAAGGTTTTACCCTTCCTAACAATTGCTGCACCAATCCTACAGGCAATAGGTTACGCCTCCGTCGCTTATATTGAGACCATGACACTTGCTCCAACACCCATGTATAATTTTACCTCGGGAGAATTGTATATGGGTCTCGGTGGGGTGATTAGCAATTTTCTAACAAATAATCTTGATTGGAACATTTTTGCGAGTATTGCATTGACTGCAGGTGTTATGATCACAGACTTGATGGAGTTTGGAAGCGGCGCATTTTCAACAGTCCAATACCGCCTAGACATGGACATTGTTAATGTGCTCTTAGCGGGAGCGCAAGCAGGATTGATTGACCTTGGTATGTTTTACTGCCCTGAGGACACACTGGCAGATGTCTTTAAACCCTTACTCCCAATTATTGGAGCACTGGCGGGTGCGCGGATAGGCGGACCGCTAGGTGCTATATTTGGAGCTATAAGCGGGGGAGTGGTTGGGGGAGTCTCCATGCTTCCGCAGGTGGACCAGTTCTACCATGAACGCCTATGGCCCATGGTTAAATTCACATTAGGCGCCGCCCTTATGGGTGTAGAAGGAATCATCTATAGCACTATAATAAACACGATAGCTTTGACTGGTATCAGTGCAGCTGAGAACGCGTGGGAGAACCGAGTGTTCGGAGATTCGTGGTATCAGGATGTGCAGATAAATTGGATGCCCATACTGGAATTCCTGCCGCTAGATGTGTGGGGTCCACAGGACTACATTGACAGCTGGATAACCAAGTACGTGTACGGAATGTGGTGGTTCTAAACATACTCAAAATGGGGCGGTTCTAGATATGGTATAGGCATACTAAAATTAATTTTATCTTGAGCTTTGCTTAATTTTTTCTGTTGTGATTTTTGAGGTGTTTTTATATTGTTATGATGGGAATTATAGTATGCGGTAATCAATGTAAATCAGTTATAATGTGGGAAGATTAAGGTGAAAAAAATTGGACCGGCTTGATGCGCATACTCGTATTATGGTGCTGGATTATCTTCGTAACCTGAACCAGAAAGAAGGAGTTAGAAAGAAAGAAGTTGGGAAGAAGAGAAAGCAAGAAATTGGAAAACAGGAGACCAAGAAGCCAGAAGGTGAGAAGATGAAAAAGCAGTTCAGCCAGGAACAGGTCATGGATGCATTAGAGCGTCTGCAAGTAATAGGCCGGATAGTTATGCGCTATGTTAGCGACGGTTTTGGATACGAAGACTATTCTGCGGATTTCAGGAAATTTAAACCTGAACTGTACGAACAGGAAATGCAAAAATATGGTGATACAAAAGAGTTGAATGATGCGTTATTGGGTTGGGAAGATATTCTTTTTAAGGAATCGCTGGCTGAGCTTTTAGATTACATGAAGCACAATGAGAGTAGGGTTAGACTGGAAGCGATGAGAGTCTTCAACAGGGTTCAGAAAGAAGTAAGTCACGTAGACATTGAGTCAGAACATATTAGACAATCAGAACGTTTAGCGTACCATGTGAAGGTTGATCTGAACAATGACAAATACTGGAAGGTTGCAGTTAAGGCGATGGGTGATGAGAACCCGGAGATACGGGAATTGGCTAAAAGCGCGGTCAAAGAATTCTCATGGCGTGTAGCACTTCCTGACCTCTACAAGCTATTAAAGAATGATAATCCTCACATAAGACGCGGGGCAAGAGAAGCACTCGCAGAAATATTTTGGAATGCGTACGGTGAGGAATGTTTTCCCTTCAGAGAGTTCCTAAAATATTTGATCGAAGCTGCGGGTCAAGAGAACGATGATATTCGTTACAAAATTGATTCGGAATTTCATGACCTTGGTGACCCCTATTTTACGGATGTTTTTGTTGAAAGACTCAGAAACAGCCCAACTGAGGGGGCGAGGGAATACGCAGCCGAGACACTAGCATGGCAAGTATTGTCGGGGGAGGCAGAGAATGCACTTATCGAAGCTTTAGAGGATCCCAGTCCAAGGGTTAGAAGAGCAGCAGCTAAAACAATAGGTGAAATCGAAATCCAATACCGGCAGCACCATCCCAAAAATTGGCCTAGCCCTGAAGAAAACCACTTCACTTACCCGCTGATAAAGGCTCTGGATGACAAAGATGCGGGTGTCAGAGAAGCAGCCCTAGAGGCGCTAGGAAAAATTGGAGTAGAAAAAATTACCACAAGAGATAATCAAAAAATGTGAAAATACTATAACCACTCCCTTTTCTGCCTGTGTGGAGAGTACGTCAACTGCGGGAGAAGTTGTTACAAGGTAGCCGTGGGGTGGATGAACCTGCGGCTATATCACCTCCTTCCGTAAAAAATGGGCTCTTGAGTCCAGCTTGTGCGTAAATGGTTTGTTGAGCTTGCAGTTACTTTTGTTTTTGATTTTTTGTTTTTTGTGTGTTTGTTTAAAAATTTAGTTAATTTATTCTTTAGATTATTTCTTTGAGTGTATTCACGCCTTTTGCTGGGTTAGGGTTCTTCTTCGGGGCTCTCGTCTTCCGCATAATCTTTTATCAATTTGGGTGGTTTTGATTTTAGTTCTCTCCATGTGAGTAGTTCGGTTTGCTTCGGGTATCTTGGGAGATAAAACCAGAAGAAATTAGGATGCTTTGGTGGATGGAGACTGTCTTCTAGGCTTTTTTCTAGTCCTGTGTATCTTTTGCAGTTTTTGCAGTATACGCACATTACGTTGCGTGTTATGGTGCACCTTCCTTCTCTGTGGTCTTCATAGTGGTACACTCTGTTTGACAGCCTGTCTACGTATTTTACTTCAAGGTATTCTCCGCACAGGCACAGCAGTTGGTGGAAATGGTGCTTGGCTAATTTATCAATTATTTCTTGTGGTATACTTAACTCACGAAGAATGTTGGTGTGGGTTCTCTCGGAGAAACACTCCAAGTTTTCCGCCACAGCTTCAAGTTCCTCGTCATAATCGTAAATCTCTTTTTCAATGCTTTCGTATAGGCTTATTGATAACTTATACTCGGATGGAGGGCCCAAGTCGTCCATCGAATTGTAATATTTTTCAATGGTTTCCAAGTCAAATTCTGCCCTAGGGTTGATGTTTGGAAATGGATACTGTGTTGGGAATAAATTGTCGGTTTCAATTATTTCTGCTGCTGTTTTAGGGTCTATCTGTGAAAGCGCTCTGCCAGCCACTTCACGCGCCAGTCTATAGTGGTTTTTTACAACCTCTACAAGAGCAGAGATCG
>DXJA01000403.1 GCA_019056875.1 Candidatus Jordarchaeum madagascarense | reverse complement strand
AAACGGCGAAACGGTAGCCAGCCATGATTGGGTTGCTCCCTTTTATAACCAGAGAGGAATAAACCTTTTTGTGGCTGATTATCGAGGATACGGACTAAGCGACGGTAGACCAACCATATCCAATTTGGTCAAAGACGCCCACCCCATTTTTAAAGGGTTCAAAGAGATAATTGCCCGTGAAAAATGCAGGAATAGTTTATTCCTGATGGGGCGTTCCCTGGGGGGTGTCCCGGTTGTGGAGTTGGCTTATCATTACCAGGATGAGATTAAGGGGTTGATTGTTGAGAGTGGGGCTGCTAACACTTTTAATATTCTTTTTAGCCTTTTTGGATATGAAATAGATCCCTCCCTGAGGGAAAAATTGGAAGCGGTTTCTAATAAGGCGAAGATCCGAGAAGTCCGTGTTCCAACCCTGATCATCCACGCCGAACAGGATTCACTAATACCGCTAAGAGAGGGAAAAGCCCTCTATGAAAACTCTGGAGCAAAAGATAAAGAGATCTATATTATTCCGGATGCGGACCACAACACCATATGGCTAGTGGGAGGAGAAGAGTACTACCAAAAAGTAGAGCAATTCGTCAAAAAATACCGCTAAAAACTCTTAGAACTCGCTGAAGAATCTTTTTATCAGTTTAAAGTTCCCTTAATTATCGGGTCAACTTGTACTTCTCAGAAACTTCATCTCTTTTTGCCACAAGTTTTATATTAATTATTATTCACTAGAATTTTTCAATGGAGGGTTTTTGATGGCTGGAAAAAAGGAAATTATTTGGATGAGCGGATTGGAGCTTGCCCAATCCATAAAGAAAGGTGAATTGTCTCCAGTTGAGGTTGTGGATGCTTTCTTTAAGCGTGTAGAGAAGGTGAATCCCAAGCTGAACGCTTTTGTCACTTTGA
Organism: Candidatus Jordarchaeum madagascarense; assembly: GCA_019056875.1. Taxonomy (GTDB): domain Archaea; phylum Asgardarchaeota; class Jordiarchaeia; order Jordiarchaeales; family Jordiarchaeaceae; genus Jordiarchaeum; species Jordiarchaeum madagascariense. The sequence continues at coordinate 2,258 of DXJA01000403.1, read as the reverse complement.
CTGAGGAGAGTGCCCGGAAGGACGCTGAAAAGGCGGAGAAGGCGGTTAAGAAGGGTGAGAAGCTGGGACCGTTGCACGGGGTTCCAGTTGCCATTAAGGATAATATGCCGGTTAAGGGTGTTCGCACCACCTGGGGCTCCAAACTCTACGCGGACTATGTCCCGGAGCAGGACTATATTGTGGTGGAGCGGCTACGGCGGGCCGGTGCCATAATAATGGGCAAGACCAATGTTCCAGAGTTCTGTTTGATTGGCATCACTGAGAACCCGCTTTTCGGGGTCACCCGGAATCCCTGGAATACGGGTCGCACTTCTGGCGGTAGTAGTGGGGGTTCGGCGGCTGCAGTGGCTAGTGGCATGGCTCCCATCGCGGTGGGTAACGACGGTGGAGGCTCCATTAGGATTCCCAGCAGTTTCTGTGGCCTCTATGGTTTGAAGCCGCACCAGGGACGTGTTCCGCGTTGGCCCGCTTTGCCCGGCTGGGAAACTCTCTCAGCGGAGGGGCCACTTACCAGAACGGTTGCGGATGCGGCTCTATTGATGGATGTGATGGCTGGCCCGGATAACAGGGACTCTCTTTCTTTGCCTGAGCCCAGTGTGAGCTACTTTGAGAAGTTTGAGGAGGATGCTAAGGGTAAGAAGTTTGCTTACAGTCCGAATCTGGGCTACGCGGTGGTGGAGCCGGAGATTGCAGAAATAGTTCGGAAGGCGGCTTTCGGCTTTGCGGATCTGGGGTATGATGTGGAGGAGGTGAAGCTGGACTTTTTGGACATGGGCCCGGACTGGGTGAGCCAACTTGTGGCGGAGACGGTTGCCGCGTTCGGGGATCGTATGGAGGAGTGGAAGAAGGTGGTTTACCCGCCGTACCTGGACTTTCTGTGGCTGGCGGATCACCTGAAGGCAGTGGATTATGTTAAGATTCAGTACAAGCGGAAGGAGCACTGGGACCGGGTGATGAAGGTTTTTGAAAAGTACGATTTCCTGTTGACTCCCATGCTACCGGTGGCTGCTTTCCCACTAGAGGTGGGGATGGGTCCTAACGAGATTGCGGGTCAGGCTGTGGGGCCTACGGGCTGGGTGCCTTTCACTATTCCCTTCAACTTCACCGGTCAGCCGGCGGCTACAGTTCCCTGCGGTTTCACTAAGGAGAATCTTCCGGTGGGTCTGCAGATTGTGGGTAATCGATATGACGAATTGGGTGTACTCCAAGCCTCTAGGGTCTTTGAGAAAGCGTTTCCATGGAGGGATAAAAGACCACCGATTTGAAATGATTTTCGCTCCTTTTTTTCTTTTTTTTGTTTATTGGGATTTAGATTTCTATTTGATTGGATTTTAGGATTATGGATTCCTTTTACTAGGTTTTGGGAGACTATCACGAAGAAAACGGTCCACTCTGAATGGGTTCCTATTAGCTATAAAGATTTAAAAGGTTTAGTTCTGCTCTTCAAGGAAAACTAGTTTGGCTTTGAATGACTTTCGCTTGTTTTCTGTTTCCAATTCTTTTTCCTTCTTTGCGAAGAGGGCTTGACACTCGTGTTTTTCTGCCAGCGATATGGAATAGCAATCAGCTAAAGATATTGCTCTCTCGCATTTTAGACTTCCCGCTTTTTCAGCTAGATTCAAGGAACTATCTATGATTAAATTTTTTGTTTCCTTTAGGGTTTGTAGGCATTCTTTCGCCAGTTTTTCTCCTCCAGCTCTGCATAGCACGTAGAAGGTTTCAGAAAGTGTTAATAGAGATACGTATACTACTTTTGGCTCAGGGTGGCTAAGATAGTCTTTAAACTTTTCTCCGATCTTTGTACCCAAGAAGTATTCTATCCAAACACTAGTGTCAACCGCCAGACTGCCCCGTAAGCTTTTCAAGCCTTGTCTCCTCCTCGGATCTGAGTTCGGCGAGAATCCCTCTGGCCTCTTCAGGACTCTTTTTTAAGATGCCGAATAAGGGTAACAGGGCTTTAAAGTCCTTTCTCCCCTCGAATTCACTTATAAGAAACTTGATGGCATCATTAAAGGTGATATTTCTTTTGAGTTCGGATTGAAGCCTACCGGCTATCTCTAAAAGTTTAATTTTGGTTTCCTCATCAACTTGGATTGTAGACAATAAAAATCACCAAATAGAATTAGAAATAATAATATTAATATTTTTTGTAGAAATAATAATTTTTACAATTTTTATAAAAATATTGGGTTTAATCAGCAATTAAAGAACTTTATAGTAGATTTTTTAACTCCTCTCTGCTTATCCCCGCTTGTTTT
>DXJA01000402.1 GCA_019056875.1 Candidatus Jordarchaeum madagascarense | reverse complement strand
TTTAAATTGGTTATAACAATTAAACACCTTCAATCATCGTAATATGAAAGGTAAAAGTCTTATATTCGTTAATTAGAAATTCGCTTTAACAGATACAGGCATTTATCTGATTACCCTCTTAGAGTTATTAACTGCAGGTGGTTCAATGAGCGATGAAAATAAAGATGTGGAAAAGGAGGATGCAAGCTCTCAGAAAAAAGAAGATCGACGACGTCCTAAGAGGGGAGCTGTAAGATCGTTTTTCTCTCTCTCAGCGAATGGAATTGAGAATATTTTTAGAGATTTGGGTTCTGTATTTTTTACTCGAAGACACCTCATTCTAATAGTTGCTTCGCTCATTGTTGGTTTAATAGGGGGCGTAAGCGCTGCCGCTTTTTTATTTTTAATCGATTTTTTTAGTGAATATTTGTTAAGCTATACAACGAGTTTTTGGCAACCCCTAATAATTATAATGCCAGCTTTAGGTGGTTTACTAGTTGCTGTTATTACCTACAAAATTTCTCCAGAAAGTGAAGGACATGGAGTTACTGAGGTTATGGAATCTATAGCATTGCATGGAGGGAGAATACGTGCTCGAGTACCCATAGTAAAGATGTTTACTTCTGCAATTACAATTGGCTCTGGAGGAAGTGCTGGAGATGAAGGGCCAATAGTTCAGATTGTGGGAGGGTGGGGGTCACTAGTTGGAAAACTTTTTAAACGTAACTCATACGATATGAAACTTTTGGTAGTGTGTGGAGCGGCTGCAGGAATAAGTGCCATATTCAAGGCACCATTAGGTGGAGTCTTTTTCGGTTTAGAAATCGTGTATGGGGGAATGGAAGCTATAGCATTGATACCCGTAGTATTATCCTCATTTGCCGCAACTGCTGTTGCTCAAGGAATACTTGGAGCACAACCCTTACTCAAACTTAAGACCTTCGCTGCCGTGAATCCCTACGAATATTTACTATTCTTTGTTATGGGGATAGCTTTCGGTTTATTAAGTATTTTTTGGATAAAAATATTTCATTATACAAGTAGAAAATTCCATGGTTTAAAGGTCTCAAAGTATTTGAGGCCAGGAATCGGAGGACTGATGGTAGGATTCATTATAGTTTTCTTTCCTCAGATAATAGGAGGAGGCTACAAAGTAATTGATAATTTACTTCTGATTCCCGTAACCGCGCTCCTATTTCTTATACTTGGTCTATTAAAAATTTTGGGCACTTCAATAACATTAGGAAGCGGAGGAAGCGGAGGCGCTTTCGCCCCCATGTTATTTATAGGAGCTATGTTTGGTGGGGCCTACGGAGTTACATTGCAAGGGCTGCTTTACGGAAATATTCTTGGACCATTCACACCTTTATTGCCCTACATTGGAAGTTTAATTGGTCCTATTGCACAATATATTTCACCTGCCCTTGTTTTTGACCCTATGGCTTATGCATTGGTGGGTATGGCTGCACTTATAGCCTCAGGGGCTAGAGCACCTTTAACCGGTATAGTTTTAGTTACAGAGATTACACAGGATTATACTATGGTTTTGCCACTTATGGTTGCGAGTATAACAGCATACTTCGTAAGCCGCTTCATTATGAGAGGAGACCTTTATACGGAGCCCCTTCTTAAAAAGGGCATTGACCTAGCGGAAGAAAGACGTGCGGACATACTTGACCGAGTGCGGGTAGGCGATGTTATGTCCAAACCGGTGATGATATCTTCAAATATGGAGATCTTTCAAGTGTTGGAGATGATATGCAAATATCATTATCATGGTTACCCAGTTATGGAGAAGGATACTTTGATAGGTATTATCGATTCTGATACGGTAGACAGAGAAATGGCGGAAAAGCATGAAACAAGAAAAGTAGGAGAAGTGGTTAATAGAAACATGGTTAAAATCTTCCCCGACGAAACTCTGCACACAGCGCTAGATAAAATGCTTGAAAATATGATAGATAGATTGCTTGTAGTAGATCGCCAGAATCCAGATAATATTATTGGGATAGTAACAAGAACAGATATTCTTGAGGTTCACGAAATAAGATTAATAATGGAACATGGAAGAGGAAAAATAAAAGAGAAGCTCCAGAAAATTTCAAGAATTGACCAAGAAATTCGTGAAGAAATGGAAATATAAAATCGCAAAAATGAAAACTCGAAATTATTGTAAGATAAGGAAGTTAAAAAAATTATCATTTCTCTGAAGTTAGAAACGGTAGTTAAAGTTTTAGTCAAACACCTAGTCGCTTCTAACAAATGTTTAGAAATACTATTTAATTTGAAATAAGGGAGAGCTTATTCTTTCATTTTTACATTTCGGGCATCTTGAAGGCATCTTGGGCTTCTTTAAACCCTTGAAAATAAACCCGCATCTCTGACAGGTCGGAGGCACCATGACAAGTTTACTATCCTTTTTCTTAAGGGTAAGAGCAATATGATGGAGATCGTCAAGAATTATTCTCTTATCGAAGATTCTAAGTTCTTGGCATAAGTCTTCTAGGCTAACCGGTTCGCTGGCACTCAAGATTTTAACTATTCGCTCCCTTCTTGTGTTCCAATCTTCCATTCAACCACCAATTTTCCCAGATGCGTTGAACTATTCCACGACCCTTTTTAGACGTTCCAGAATTTGCTTTGCTCCGTTTACTATTTCGTCTATAACTTCTTTTACGGTCTGCACCTTGTTGATTCTTCCAACAACCATTCCTAGGGAAAGAATTCCAGCGTCAACATCCCCTTCTTCCCATGCTTTCTTGCCTAGCTGACCACTAATTATTGGCAGAACCTCCTCAAGACTGGCTCCCCTTGCTTCCATTTCCGCCGCAGTTAAGGCTGGCCGATTTTTCGCAACCCTCGACGCGAGTTTGAAGGCTTTCCCGATGAGCAGAGTGTCGCTGTCTTTAGCGTTAACTATCCATTCCTTAATCCTTGGGTGCACATCACATTCCTTAGTAGCTACCAAACGTGTCCCCATCACAACACCTTCAGCACCTAGAGCAAGGGCGGCAAGGAAACTCTTCGAATCGCAAAACCCCCCTCCGGCACAAACAGGGATACTAACAGCGTCAACAGCTTCAGGAACTAGTATTAGGGAAGTTACATCATCAAGACCCGGATGGCCGCCACACTCGAAACCTACAATCGACACAGCGTCGCACCCAATCCTCTCAGCGGTTCTCGCATACCTTACTCCCGCAACTTTATGAATTAACTTGATACCCGCCTCCTTCAGTTGGGCGATGTATGGCTCTGGACTTGTTCCCGAAGACTCAACTATCCCAACTCCCTCATCGATAAAAAGGTCGATGTCTTTCTCAACCGGTCTAGGCCTCATGGCGGGGAACAGGTTTAGGTTTATGCCGAAGGGCTTTTTCGTTAGCTCCCTCGTTCTCTGAATCTCTACACGCAGGTCATCCAAGTTATCAAAGGTGGTGGAGGCTAGAATTCCGAGACCCCCAGCGTTTGAAATGGCTGCAACAAGCTCAGCTCTCGAAAGAAGATGCATAGCTCCACCAATAATGGGGTACTCAATACCAAATAATTCGGTAATTCTAGTTTTAAACATTTCAACTCACCTTAAATAATTGATATTCATATGAACCAAGTGATATATACTCCTATCGATTACAAATGTATAATTCCGAGGAATGCTGTTGCATAAATAGAAATCGTACCCACAACAGTTTCAAAGAATTTTAAGAAGACAGCTTTACCACAAGAGAAGCATTAAACCCTTACGGCGGATAATACCCCGGGGGGTAAAAGCTACCTAATAAGAGGTAGTTAGTGAATGAAAGCTTTTCCGTATTCTGATCAAGTGTATATTGTGCTCCTAACAGCGAAATTTATTTTTGGTGCAATTTCATTAATAAAATATTGTATTCCCTTGGGATTCATGCATGCGCTATTTGGCATGTATTTGGCCCTTGTGCATGCATTTTTGTTAAGTGTGGCAGCTTTTATGCTTT
>DXJA01000401.1 GCA_019056875.1 Candidatus Jordarchaeum madagascarense | reverse complement strand
GTCTCAACCATTGTTCTTGAAATTTATAAAAATATAAGTAAGGGTGCGGAAAGTGAGTTTAAATATTTAAATTTACAAAATAGATATTTTTTGTTATAGTTTTTAATAAAAATGAAAAATTCCATTATGATTTCTGCAATTCCAACTATCAAATAAGAAATGATTACAACTCACCCATCTTCATGAGAATTCCAAACATTACAAAGCCCGACACTAAACAGGTAAAGCTGATTGCCTCATATTCCAAAAGCCTTTCAAACAAGGTTTTTGGATATTTTTCCACATTGGTAAAAATGGTCATATAAGTCACAAATAGAAAACGCAGTTTATGGCAATATCCTTTAGCTTTCCTGCAGAAATTTCTCCGAAAGCCTCTTATTAGCATGTATGATCAGAGCGTGAAACATTTTGCTATACAGTTTTGTTTATCAAATTTCAAGACATCATAGTCCCATTCATTGTGTGTAGCATTTTTTAGGTACTGGCATACAATTGTTGCGACACCACATGAAATCCTGCCGTCTGACCGTTTTAATATACCCTTCTCCAGAGACATTTGGCACCCTTCAAAAAAGTAGCATCCACCGTGAATTACATCTATGGTTCCATCTCCATTATCCTTGTATCCAGATTCGAGGGGAGCAATCTTCATATCAACCGTGAGCTGGCGAAGTTTTAATAGGATCTGGTATACGTCAACATTTTGAAGCGGTCTCGCGTTATTGTCCGATTCCGCTATCTTTTGGGTAAGGCCCTTATACATAATTCGAGTTCCAGCTGCCAGAGAACCTTCGAACTTTTTATCAGTTACGTATTGGGCCCAAACAATTATGTAGTAGGGGGGTACTGGCAATGTTTCCGCTTTTGAGATTAGATATTCTTTCAGCTGGTCCAGGGTTTTGATGTCTTCGGGTGGGTTTTTTCCGGTTTGTTTAGCTACAGTCTGTAATGCGTACTTTATGAATTCGGCGGTGAATGCCGGACCGTACACTTTTTCTCTTTCCTTCGGCCCTACTATATGTAGTTCTATAACAGCCTTGGGATCGGGGGCTTCGTATGGAGCTTTCTCAAACATTGTGAAATCAGAAATTTCGAGTTCTTTCATCTTCCAACCTCCTTAACACTTTTCTAATCTCTGATTTAGAGGTAAGTTTTTTCGTTATAAAAAGATTTCTCCTCGTTATTTAAATTACAAAACAAATATTCTAATTATTTTACATATTTAACCTTTACCAAATAGCTAATTTTTCTCAAATTTTTAATCAAAATGAAAACCCCTCTTTAACTGTAGAAATCATAGACATTTGTCACCCCCTCTTTTAAATTTCTTTTCTGAGTTTAGAGGGAAGGTGACAATTCGTGATAGTATGGAAGGGGAAACTCTACTTCAACCCGGAAGACGTGGACCTCCTCAAAAAGGAGGAAAAATACGTCTGGAAAAGATACGAGGCGGTGGCCTTCTGCCTCCAGCCGGTGTCCCCCATGACCCGAAGCGAAGCCGCGGAAAGTTACCAGGTCTCCGAGAGAACCATAAAGAGGTGGATAAAGAGGTACCGCACCGCAGGAATCCCGGGGCTGAGAAAGCACTCCACCCGCCCCAAAAGAATCAAGAGGAAGGTAACCCCCCAGGACGAGGCACTGATCGTGGAGCTCCGGAAGAGAACCGGGCTCGGTCCCCGAAGAATCTGGGAGCTGCTCAAAGCCTCACGGGCCAATCAGCCCCCCCAGGAGAGGGGGAGCTACTCCCCCACCACCATCTGCAACGTGCTCATAAGAACTGGCACCGTGAAGGTCAGGAAAAGAGAAAAGAGGAGCTTTAAATCCTTCGGCTGGGGAAAGCCCTTAAGATGTGCCCAGATGGACCTAACGGAGCTCGATGGGCACTCCATCCTAATAGTGCTCGACGACCACTCCCGCAGAAGATGGGGGACGGTTCTTGAGGAAGCCACAGACGACCAGATCTACGACTGGATGGACGGAAACGTGCCTGACTTCGAACACCTGCTAACGGACAACGGCACCCAGATGGACCGCATGAACCGCAGGGCGGGGCAGTACTGCACGGAACACGGAACCAAGCACATCTGGGCCTCAGTCCACCACCCCCAGACCCTGGGCAAGATCGGCCGGGCTCAAAAAGAACTCAAAGGCCTCCTCAGAGCTTCGGGCTACAGCTCCCGCGAGGACCTGGAGCGGAAGACCCGGGCTTTCTTGGAGTTTGAGAACCACTGCGTGAACCGGATAACCCGCCAGACCCCCTATGAGCGGTTCGGCGTCCCGCCAAACGGCTCCTGGCTCAAGGAGTTCGTGGAAGCGTTTAAATTACAGGACATCCTACCAACTAACAGCAAAGGTGACAAATGTCCCTAACTTCTACAGGAACTCAAATCCTGATCAGAAATGTCGTTTAGATTAATATTGCTTTTAACTTGGAAGCAAGAAAAGAGTAATAAGTAAGGTAAATACTTGAAATTTAACTGAACCAAGTGTCAATGCATAATAAACAAAATTTTTAATATCCATTTAGTTACAATTTGTTTTGACGAAAAACATGGTAATACGGAGCATATGAGTGGTGGTGTTATGAGACCGCGAAGGCGAGCTGTGAGAAGAGCCCGTGTAAGAAGATTCCTAAGATTTTCATTGCCGTGGATAATAATGAGAAGGAGTTTTATGATTTTTTTCTTTGGAACCATGATGTACAAGTTGGGTAGAAACGATGTAAAGAGAATAGAGAAGGAGACGGGAAAATCACCTGAAAACCTAACAGAAGAGGATCTAAAAGCGGGTATGAAAAAACTGGGCATCCAAAAACTCGAAATAACTCCAGAGGACAAAAAAGCGGTTACCAGTTATGAATCAGAAAAAGGACCATTTTGTATTTACTGTGGTGCCAAAGTGTCTCCAGATGCAGTTTATTGCTCAAATTGCGGCAGTAAAATAGAATACTGATAAAAACACCCAGAGATTAGCAAATTTCGAGTAAACTCCTTTTTTTAAAATTAAATTTAAAAGGCAAACCATATAAGGGTATCAAGTCCAATCGATAAGATTATCGGCGAGTGAGAAGTTCAATCTTAATGCTTTTGTAGTTTAGAATTTGCGGATGATGAAGACAATTCATTACTAAATTCATCAACCCTTAAATGAGAAGTCGTTAAAGGAATTGATATAATGCCAAGAAGTGATTCAAAGTTGGTTCCCATTAGGCTTCTATCTTTGCCTTGGTCATATTGTTTCTTTCGGCCAAGTCGTATATACTTTGGACATTAGCGGAACTAAACTGACTTCCCCTCAATAATCAAATGGACATTATTTCGATTATGCTGATAGCAATCGGCTTAGCTATGGACTCGTTTGCAGTATCTATCACAAGTGGAATAACATTAAATAAAGTAAGAATAAGGGATGCCGCAAAGATTGGGTTATTTTTCGGAGGGTTTCAAGCAGGTATGCCGGTATTAGGCTGGTTAGCAGGAAGCAGTCTCGCAGATTTGGTTTCAGGAGTTGATCGTTGGATAGCTTTTGGGTTGCTGAGTTTTATTGGCGGGAAAATGATTTACGAATCAGTGAGGAAGGAAGAAAATGAGAAAGGGTCCAACCCTTTGAGTCTTTATGTTTTGTTGATGTTTTCAATCGCAACTAGTATTGATGCTCTGGCGGTTGGGGTGAGCTTCGCGTTTTTAGGAGTTTTTATTTTAAACCCGATAATAGCAATTGGAGTTATAACATTTCTGTTATCTTTCTTAGGCGTTTTTGCAGGCAACAGATTTGGACAAATTTGTAAGAATAAAGTCAAAATCGTAGGCGGCCTCATTTTAATTGGTATTGGAATAAAAATACTCATTCAAGATTTATTTTTTAGTGCGCCATTTTAAATTCTCATACAAAATTTTCGAGATTACCTAAATTGCGGTAATTATACACTTACATGAAAAAAGAAATGAGTGATTATGGCTACAAAATTTTTATCAAAAAAATAAAAGTTAGCGGTATAGTTTAGTTTGGCCCATTGGACCAGATTAGCCGCCTTCACCATTTGAGTTTATTAGATACTTTCTGAAAGGGAGTTCCAACGCCCTCTCTCTCACTCAGTTCTTTTCGTCCGACGCCTTGCTGTGGCTTCGGGGCGGCTCACCGTTTGCTGAGCCAAATCTTAGTGCTACCGTAAATCTCAAACACGAGTCCACCAACGAAAACTATGGCTAATCCTATGAGTGCAAAAGAGATTATGGGCAGAGTTGATGCCCCGTTAATCCCCAAACCAAACACCAGCGATAGGCCCAGAACCACGAAGAAGGCGATGATAGACAGGTCGGTAACTACCCAGCCCCAGAATCGGTAACGCTCAAACAAACTAACTTCGGTCATTCCATCACAACTCCATAACGTCTATTCGTCTGCCCCTTATCCTTTCCCTGATTTCAGTTGGACGCCGCTTAAACGCCTCCCCAAACTTTTCACGGTCTCTCTAACTCTCTGAGGCCAAGTCCGCCGGTACTTGATTCCATAGTAAACGCTCCTCACAACCACCCAGACGGCACCTATGCCCAGAATGCCCAAGGCTACTAGTACTAATGGATTCGCCAGTATGGATACGTGCGGGATAGGCAACCCCATAAGTGAAGCGCTGTTCATCTCAAGAATCGTTGAGGATCCGATCGCCGGCGTGTTGCTGGTTTGAACTATGCCCATCAGCCCCACCACTCCGCTGACAAACACTCCCACGGGTGTAACGGTCATGGAGCCTAAAATGTTGTTGTCTCCGCTAATCATGGTCAAACCAGACATCACAATGTCCCCTCTGACAGTCATAACGCCGCTAATAGTACCGAGACCGCCCATACCATTAATGCCCATCGTCACCATCGAACCAGTAATACCCATAGGAACTGTTAACAGAAACGTACCGCTCAACATCACAGAGCCCGCGCTTACCACCGTACCTGATATAGAGAGGGATTCACCCGTGATACTCCACGGGCTACCGCTACTTATCTCCCCGTTGCTTATTCTCATGCTGCCGAACGTTTGCATATAACCATCAGGTATGTCAATGGTTCCCGTTCCAGTCATCGTGCCGTTGTTGATTTTCAAGGGTGCAGAAATGCTAACCGGCCCCTTAATGAAACTAGTTCCGTTGACCTCCATTGTGCTGTTAAGGAATTCGAAAAGAACGGATCCCTCGGACTCAATGTGGAGGTGTGTGTCTGTCATATTGATTATACCATTTACTACCCCAAACCAAGGACCCCATGATTCTAAAGTCATGCTTTCATTCCACATTATGCCGTGGGCCCAAATAACCTCGGGTTCATAGTTAGGATCAAGTATTTCACGAACCAACTGAGTTATGTTAACTTTGCCATCGGTGATACCATAATCTTCTAGAGGGATTTCAATAGATGGAGCCTCATCTTGGTCATAAATCACTGCATGTGTGTGATTGAATTTTATTCCGACATATATTTTGTCTGAACCCTCGTCGTAGATTAAGAGGTAGCCATTTCCTTGGGGTACTCTGATACAATCACTAGGCCATAGGGGTAGAGTATTGTTGTCACTGCTGTCGGGTCCCGTATATCCGGTTCCAATAAATCCTGTCCCGTTGGATTCAATGAGTTGGTAGTAAGTGGTCATATTCGTGGATATTACCTTGTCTGGCGAGTGTTCTCCCATTAGTATGTTTCCACGGATGTCCATGATTGCGGGGTTTGTCAAATTACTCCCAACTAGGGATGTGTCACTTTTGCTGGAAACGCCCTGAGTTGACACCGTGTTTGCGTTGAGGGTGATGTAGCCGTTTGAGACTGGTAGAGCAGCAGCTTGACTCGCTGCCAAGGATAGGGTTAGAACGCTGGTTAAGAGTAGGATTGCTGAGAGGAGCATCAGGATGTGTTTGGTTTTGCCGCTAAAGAAACGCTTTCTTCCCTTGTAGTGTCCCGTGTCATTTTTGTTGTTTCCTTTCATTCTCCTTCTCTCTCCGTTTTTTAGTTTTTTCTAGTTGAGATATTTTTTCGGAGGGGAGCAAATAATTAAAATAAATTATCTGCCCTCCATGCTTTTGTTTTTTCCTTTATTAAATATTTAAATTTTGGGGCAAAGTAATGATGACCATTAATGATTACGAGTGATGATGAGCGGTAAAGTCTATGAGTTACTAGTAGGGGAGATTGAGGCAGACCTTAGTCATGCCGGGGACCCGGATGAGGCTGTCAGTGTATTTGAAGGTGTATATCACCTTGTCCTCGTTGATTCACCGAGCACTTCTTCGGGGCTCCCATCCCGCTTTGAGAAGCAGGTTCAGCTCCCCCTCTTAACCCGCCTATCATCAACTATTAATATTAACCTCCAGTTGGAGGAAAGAAATATTAAAGGATGAGGAAAGAAATGCGTAAATTTTTGCGCTCAAAAGAAAGGGCAAAAGATAGGGGAGAAAGAAAATTATTAAACAAAAGGTAGATTGTGTGTATTTAGCTCAATTTTCAGATCTCTCCTATAATTGCTGGAAAAGCGAAAAGAAGCTTAATGCTTCCTTTTTTTGCCTTCCACACGAAACCTGAAAGAAAAGCGAATAGAAACCTCCGTTTGGCAAAAGGAGGAATAATAATCACTTTCC
>DXJA01000400.1 GCA_019056875.1 Candidatus Jordarchaeum madagascarense | reverse complement strand
ATGCTAAAAAACGCATCAAACCCAAAAAAACTTAATCCCAGAATCGAACGAAACTACATCGCCAATTGCTGTGATGCAATGTTAGTTTTAATAAATTCTATTTTCAAGGGTGTTTTGATTCAAAATGGTCTAGATAGTTAAAATTAATGTGTCTATAATTACGTCAAAACCGTTCTCCCGACATTAATTCAATCAAAAGGTTTATAGGAATTATATTACAAGTTGACTGCATACTTACCCTATGATAAATATTTGCCTGAATAGCAATTATGCAGTTTTTTGAATCTTCCATCTAACAGTACCGATCTTGTTTCTCTTATCTTCATAAGATGTATAAAAATGGTTGGACGGAAAAGAGGGAATTTCTTGCCTAGAATGAATGCTAACTCGTTGTTTGACTTGGTGAGAAAGGGACTAAAAACAAAGGGTTTCCTTTATGTTACTATTGGAAACTTGATTAATGCTGCTATGGGTGGGATTTTTTACCTGATTTGTGCAAGGATATTGAGTGTAACTAATTATGGTTATATTAGCTATTATCTCTCTGTGGGTTTCTTTGCGTCTTCTATTGCTATTTTGGGTCTGAATACAACTGTTTCTACATTTTATCCCAAAGAGGAGAAAGATGACTTGATCAGGGAGACTACATTAATTACGTTTTTATTGGGCTTAATTATTGGTCTGGTGTCTGCTCTGATTGTCTATTTCTTCCCCGCAACTATTGGCTCAAACAATATTTATGGCTTGCAATTTTCGATGCAGTGGCTATTAAAAGGGGATATAGAATTCGTTTTTATACTTCCACTGGTTTTGGGTGTTGTTGTCTATATTATTACTTATGCACGGGCTTTGGGTAGAAGGGAATATAAAAGGTTTTTTGTTATTGTTACCTCTGTTCGGGCTTTGGAAATTACTTTCGTGGTGGCTTTCTACCTTTTTTGTGCCTTCTCGGGCTATTTTCTTAAGGATATTGGAAAGTTGATGTTGCTAGCTTACATTGTTCCCTTATTTATAGTCAGTTATGATTATTTCAAAGAACTCGTCAGTGTTCGTAAAGCCTCTTTTTATTTTGCTGAAATCCGCGCCAAGTTAACTTTTACTCTCCATACTTGGGGAATGGATTTAGCTCAGGCTTCTCGAACTGTGGTTGATAAAATAGTTATCGGTTTGATTTTCGGTCTGCTGTATTTGGGGACATATAATTTAGCTTTCCAATTTCTTGTAATTCTCTTGATTATCCCTCAGAGTTTGCTTTGGTATTTGCTACCAGAAAAGTCTGCTGGTGTGATTAGACGTGAAGTAGAAATTATTGGTATATTGGCCGCTGTTGCGATTACTGTTCTTGGTATCACCCTTTCCCCGTATTTTATTGAGTGGCTATTCCCTAACTTTACCGATAGTATTCCTGTAACTCAGGTGATATCCCTAGCTGTGGTTCCTGCAACTATAGCTAGTATAAAATCCTCTTCGCTTCTTAGTGAGGAGCGATCAAAGATTGTGGTGGTGGGATATATTTCGGCACTTGCGGTGGATCTTTTGGGTATAATATTATTGGGTCAAAGCTTTCAGTCAGTAGGATTTGCAATAGCTTTCTTACTTTCTCAAATAGTGCTAATGGTTATTTTGTTGGTTTTGCCTTCAGAGAAGTTCGCAAGGCTAATTAACAGTGGGAAATCCGCTGTTCAGGAGGAGAGAATGAAATCTTAATAAGTGATGGCGCTTTCACTGGTTATAAAAAACTATTTGTGTGGTAAGTTTTTTGATGCTTTCCGATTGGGGCTATGGTTTTTATGAGTTTTACTTTATTAATTATAATTTTAATTGTTTATTTTTTTATATTTAAACTATTTTCTTACACGATAATTTTATTTACTTCCAAGAAAACTGAATATTTGTTAGTGGGGGTTTCTGATGATAGAAGATCCTAATATTTATGCTCTATACTTCATTGAAAGGGATTCCGGGAAGTGTATGTATCATCAAAAATTTAGTGGTGTAGAAGTGGATCCAGATAGGTTGTCTGGATTTATTTCTGCCATCGTTTCTTTTTCTGAGGAACTCTTGCCCAAGATGGGTGATGAATGGTTGAAAACTATTGATCGTGGAAGTTTTAAACTAATAGTGGAACGGGGGGACAATGTTTATGGCCTGCTTATCGCCAAGCAGGAAACTCCGGAAGTAAGAATTAAGCTGAAAAATTTAGTAAATGATTTTGAAAAAAATTTTTCCTCCAAGATTAAAGTCTGGAAGGGTGAACTCGGTGTTTTTGAAGACTTCAGAAATGATGTTTTTAAAACATTTCCCTCTCAATCTATTTTACCGCAATATGTTCCGGAACTTTTATCAAAGCTTAGCAATAGTGTTGAATTGAATCCTAGAATGAGAGTTATTTTAAAAATTTTGAAGGAGGCCCCTGAGACCACTCTGCAAGAAATAGCTATAAGGAGCGGCTATACTATTAGTGAAATTTTGGATGAAATTCGGAGTTTAGTGATCAGAGGACTTGTTACCTTTAGGGTCAGGGTTCGCGATGATGGTGTTTATCAGATTTCTCCAAGGGCATGGGAAGCTCTAATGAAGGGAGTTTATCAGCTTGAGAAAATTCAAAAGATATATGGTGTTCGCGGAGTAGAGATTCTTTTTGCGAATGACGGGAAAAGAACTGTCAGAGAGATCGCTCAGGGTTTGAGGCTTAACCTTGGGTTCGTTAAAGTGGTTATGGGGTATTTTCTCATGGAGGGTTTCATATATTTGGTTCCCT
>DXJA01000043.1 GCA_019056875.1 Candidatus Jordarchaeum madagascarense | reverse complement strand
TCAACAGAGAGACCTGTTTCTTCCATGACTTCCCTGTGAGCGGCGGATAGGAAGTCCTCATCGAACTCAATGAATCCGCCTGGAAGACTCCATTTTCCGCCCCTATACACGTGGTGGGCTCTTTTGCCCAGCAATACCTTCTCCTTCTCCATAAAACAACCCAGCGCGCTTAGGCTGAGCAGTTTTTCAATCTCGGGAGTGTCCGCAGCCATTATTTTTTTCATGAGGTAATCTGAAGCTTGATCATTGATGACCGCTCCGATTTTTAGTACGCTGGAGAGAATATCTGCGTGAACACTTTTACCATCTAAAAGATCTTGGAACTTGGTTGCCCCAAATTCAGCAACATCTTGAGAGCCAAAGGTAAAAGCGGTCCAAAGTAGAATATCCCTCATGCCAGAAACTTGAAGCCCATCGCTGTACTTTGGTTCAAAGCCAATCTTTTTGAGAACGTTTTCGAAGAGATTTTTTCCAAAACCGCTTATTTGTTCCCTCTCGGATTCAACCACTAGATAAGCGTTCATTAAATTCTGGCAAATATCCAATAGGGGTAGAAATCTATCTTCCTGTTCAAAACAGTTTTCAAGAAAATTCAAATATTCCCTTAGGGAGTAATCGCCTCTTCGAACTAAGGCGTAAAAATCGTTTTCCAAACCAAAACTATCCATTGCGGATAATTTTTTCTCTTTGACCAATCGCCCCAGTTCATTTAACATCTCCTTATCATATTTGACGCGATAAAAGCCCGTCTGTTCAGTATTCACTTTGAAGGCAATTGTATCCTCCGGAATTTTAATGCTTGTTTTTTTCCCTTTAAAAAGGGCTCTGATAGTCTTAATCTCCCCCTTCTTCAGGAATACTAAGATATTGATTGGAATCAACCAAGATTTATCTGAACGGTGAGGAATAAATGTGAATGTTTGTTGTGTAAAAAACAATTCATTACCCTTTTTTTTAACCTCAAGAATCGGATAGCCGGCCTGATATACCCAGCACTCGGCAAACTCATTTATCGGTTCACCAGTGGCTTTCTCAAACGCCTTCCAATACTCCTGAGATGTTGCACAGGAAAACTTGTATTTATTCAAAAAGTATTGAATACCTTTTTTGAACTTATCTTCTCCTAAGTAACCTACTAACATGCGGAGAATTGATGCGCCTTTGTCATAAATTATGGGGGCACTCGCTGAATTAATACTAGCTTCCACATCGCCAGGCAATTCCACGGACATGGTTTCCACTAATGAATCCCTTGCAAGACCACTAAGCATCAACTCAGAAACAAAAATTTCCCACATGGACCACTCCGGATAGAAGTGATCAGTAATAGCGTAAGTGAAGTAGGATGCAAAAGACTCATTTAGCCAGATATATTTCCATTCCGCTGGGGTCACCAGATCTCCAAACCACAAGTGAGACGTTTCATGGGCAATTACCGCTGCTATCCTTGCTAGACCCATTTTAGAGGTTACCCCGGGATATACTAGGAGCGCATTTTCACGGAATGTTATCGCCCCATAGTTTTCCATTGCGCCAAAAGCAAAATCAGGAACAGCTATGTAGTCACACTTCGCGATTGGGAATTCGATACCGGAGTATTCTTCACCATATTTCAGAGATTTGCGCGCCATTTGTAACCCGAAATTACCATACTGGGTTTTTCCAGGAGTCGTTGCCACTCTAACTATTGGTCTGGTGGAGGCGTCTTCAATGAATTCAAAGTCCCCTACGCCGAAGAAAAGCAGATAGGTTGACATTTTTGGTGTCCGCTCAAAACGTATTAACTTCTTCCCGTCACCCAGCTTTTTCTCTTCAATGATCGGAGTGTTCGCTATCCCCTTCAAATGTTCATCAATGACAAACTCGATGTCGAAAGTAGCCTTTTTTGAAGGATGGTCAAAGCAGGGGAATGCTCTACGCGCTTCTCTCTCTTCAAATTGTGTGACAGCTATGTACTTCACTTCCCCCCCATATTCGTATTTACTCCGATAAAAACCCTTCATTAAATCGTTAATTTTTCCAACATAGCTGACTGTTAACTCGATAATACCCTCCCTCTCTTCGGAAAGATTTATGGTGACCCTCTCACTTTTCTGATCGAACAAAAATTTGCATTCAATATGGTTATCCTCTTTTTTAACTTTGCAACTCTGTAAATCTAAATCATTCGCATTTAAAACAATCTGGTCGACTGAATTTTCAGCCTTTATCTCAATTACTGTTGTTCCCTGGAAAGTAAAGCTCTCAAGATCCGGTTTTAGATTTATTTTATAGTGCAGGGGCTCCATATGTTTTTCACCCCATTGAAACAGCGTATCAACGGCAATAAGCATCGTTGCTAATTATAATATTAACTCTTACGAACCCCCAACCTTTAATAAAAGTAATCTTTTTAAAGAAAACAAGTAGAATAAAAACATACAACCAAAAAATTATGGCCGCATACTAACGTGGAAATAAGTGGGAAGGTAGTCTAGAGCTGCCCTACAGCGGAAAACTTGGTATGATTCCTGACTTGGGCTCAGGAGGTCAAACACGTAGATCTAAGTGTTCCTTAAAAGGGTTCAAGAGCATATCAATAGCTTGATATGTGGGATATCCCTTCCTTCCCATCAGTTTTAAAATTTTTCAATTACCTTTTTCTTACAAGGGATTAAAATGTTGGTTATCGATCAAGAGATTAAAGAGCGGTTTCCCGATTTAAACGCAAAAACTACCATTGTTGATAGGGTGGAGATAAAGGGAGATAACAGTGAACTTGAGGCCTTTAAACAGGTGGTTTTTGCAGAGATAAAGGGAAGTTATGATCTTGAAAGTTTAAAATACGATGAGAAGATGAGAAAATACCGGGATTTCTTTTGGAGAATAAACATTGATCCCACGAAAATCCGCCCTGCCTCAGAGGCTCTAATTAGAAGGATTCTCCAAGAAAAACCTATTCCCAAGATAAATACCGCTGTTGACTCCTACAATTTAGCAAGTATAAGGAGTGGGGTGCCCCTCGCAGCGTTTGATATGGATACGATTAATGGCAAACTTCATATGAGGTTTTCAAGAGAAGGTGAGTTGTTTCTCGGTATTGGTATGGACAATTCGAAGAGTCTCAAGGGAGGAGAAATAGTGGTTTCTGATGATAATAAGCTGGTGGCAGTATATCCTTATCGTGACTCGGACGATACGAAAATTACTATAAACACTAAAAAAATTCTTTTGATGTCGTGTGGTGTACCCGGGATAAGTGATGCTGAGTTAGATCAGGCACTAGAATGTGCTGTAGAGTATATAAGAAAATTTTGTTGAAGAAAAGTAGTTAAAGTAAAAGTACGGATTTATTAATGGTGAATTTTTGATGAAGGTTATTGGATTGGTTGGGAGTCCCAGAAAAGAAGGCAACACTGATTTGTTGGTTGATAAGATTCTGGAGGGAGCGAATCACTCTGGGGCGTCCACGACAAAGATTTATCTCTATGATCAAACGATACTGCCGTGCGCAGACTGTAAAAAATGTCTCAAGCAGTTAAAATGTTCGGAAAATGATGGTATGCAAAGTATTTACAATGAACTCGACAAGAGTGATGTGATAATATTTGGGACCCCACTTTACTGGAATAGTATGTCTGCTAAGATGAAACTCTTGATTGACCGTCTTAGACCTTATACTGTGAATAATAAGCTTAAGGGAAAGAAAGCGGTCCTAGTGATACCTAGTGATGAGGGGCATAAAGCCTGCAAAGATTTGATAAAACTTTTCAACGATATTTTCGATAGACTAGGACTGCGATTGGTTGAAATTCTTTGTGTAAAAGCACACGATAAGGGTGAGGTGCTAAACCAACCCAAATCACTTGAAAAAGCCTACATGATTGGAAAATCACTTAAATAATTACTTCCGACTTGATTTCTAACCAAAGATTTGACGCGTTAAAAAATGAAAATTAATGTCTTCCTCAGATTTAGTTTTTATTTACTTTACTAAGGAGTTTCTAGTATTACTGACACTAGCCAAACGCCCTTTGAAATCAAATCTCAATACTGCGGAGAATGAACAACAACTTGAGAAGCGAGCAGAAAAAATAAACTCTTTATAGTATATTACTAGAATTTAAATTCATTTAAATCTAAACTAAGATTAGGAAAATAATTGAGATGTATGGATAAAGGTTACTAAGAAGTGTTTATGAGCAGAAAAATGGGAATGAACTTTAAATTTATAAAAATATGTTCGGTGATTATAGATACACTCAAAAGTTAGGTATATGGGTGGTATTTGGATATGACGAGTTTTGAGAAAGTGTTTGTTCGTATAAAGGAAGTTCTTGAAGAGCCGAGTCTTTACGGAACCTGGCCTGATTTTGAGAGCGAGTTTGATAGGGATGAGTATTTTCGCATAGAAATCGGCGGTCTTCCTGTTTTAATGCTTCACTGCGCTTCTTGCGAAGGGCCACACAGCATTATGCTGGGCTAATTGACCCGAGACATCCTCGGTGCAAGGAGTGCGTTGAAGCGCGGGAAAAAAAGGCGAAAAATGAGTATCAACAGAAGCAGGGATTGCTAGATCCCTGGAAAGCGGTGGCTCTGTGTAGGATTTACGAATATCCCCTTAAATAGGTCAGAAAACAGATGTGAATATAACCTTTAGAATTAAAATTGAAAAGAAACGTGAACTTAATCGTACTTGGATTGAATTCTTTGGAATTAATAGAAAAATTGTAGTTACTACTCTGTTTTATGCTCTAGCACATATTTGTCATACACCTGTCTTATCCGGTCTGCTAGGGGTCCCTCTCCTTCAACACCCTCCTCGGTTACTCTAACCTTCTTTAGAACTCTTATGATTCGACTGTCCTCAAAAAATTCCACTTCCCCCGGCGGGAAGATTTTTTCGAGTTCAAGATAGAGGCCTTTTATGTCGAAGGGTTCCTCTGCTTTTATCATCTCATTGATTTTTTCGCCTCTAATAAATATACGGTGATAATAAGTTCCTTGATTATCTTTAGCCTCTGCTAGGACAATGCTGAGCGTGTTCCTATCGTATCCTTTGAGGATTCCATTATACGTTTTTCCAATTTCCGTGTTAACCTCAATACGTGATCCAAGAAGAGCTGAAAGCTCTCTAAAAAAATCACCACCTGCAATACTCAATTATATTTCCTCCATCAAATTTTTGAAAGTGATGAGTTAATCAAGACGTTAAGCAATAACTAATTTAATTTGCAATTAATGATCAAATTTCCTTGATTTTATATGCAGGTAAAGTCTAAAAGGTTTACTCATAAAACAAAATAGACTCGAATTAATGATTAAATTTTGAAACTGTATGTTGCTAAGTTACCGAATTATTAAAAAGCAAAATGTTTTTATACGTCTCTTAATGTGGATATAACTCACAACAAGTTTATAAGAAACATGGGTGTATGCGAATGCCTAACTTTAAATATTCGGTATTTGGGCTTGATCCTGCCCGTACAGCGAAAGCTAGTGGACGTGATATTCGAATATCACCAAAACATGCACGTGAGGTTTGCAATAGTATAAAGGGTAAGATGCTATTTGAGGCTAAGGAGTTTCTAGAAGCTGTCGTTGAAATGAAACAGATGGTTCCATACAAGAGGTATAAGAAACAGAGAGCGCATCACAAGGGGCTACATAAATGGCATACTGGAGGTTACCCGGTAAAGGCTGCCCGAGCAATTTTGAAAGTTCTTGATAATGTTGAGGGAAATGCAACATACAAAGGGTTAGATACCGACAGTTTACGTATTATTCACGTGGCTTCTCAACGTGGGCGTATACTTAAGCGATTTATGCCACGCGCTTTCGGAAGAACATCTCCCAAATATAGAAATTTAACCCATGTGGAAATTGTTGTTGAAGAAGAAAGAATATCTGTGGAAGAGTAACTTGGAAGGAGTATATAGATGCCTGCAAAGGATCATTTTATTGAACGTGGAATACGAAAGGCGGAAATAGATGATTATTTAGCCAATGAACTTAAGAAGGCTGGATACGGAAAGGTGGATATTCAAAAAACCGCCTTAGGTACGCGAGTAATAATTCATGCTGCTCGCCCCGGTCTAGTTATCGGAAGAAGGGGGCGTACCGTTAGAGATCTTACTGAAGCTTTAGAAGGTAAATTTGGTCTTGAGAACCCTCAAATTGAAGTCAATGAAATTGAAAATCCAGAACTTAATGCTCGCGTAATGGCGTCACGTCTAGCATCGGCGCTGGAAAGAGGAATTCACTTCAGAAGAGCGGCGTACTCTATCCTCAGGAGAGTAATGGGCGCTGGTGCAAAAGGCATTGAAATAAGGATTGGTGGGAAACTCACAAGTCAACGTGCCAGATATCAGAAGTTCAGAGACGGTTTTATTTCAAAAACGGGTGAGCCGTCGATCCAATTTGTTGATGAGGCCGTCGCTCATGCCTTGAGTAAACCAGGAATAACTGGTGTACATATTAAGATAATGCTTCCTGACTCACATTTACCGGATGATATAGAAATTCTGGAACCAAAAGAGCCGGTCGGGGTGGCTCTAGAAGATGAAGCAACATTAGAGGGAGAAAAAGAGAGGGCTGGAGAGTAGTAGCTAAACATGATACCGAGGAATGAAAATGCCAATTGTCAGAATGAAGGATATTAGAAAATGGAGTATGGAAGAACTAGAGAAAAAACTAGAAGAGTATAGGGCAGAACTGTTAGAGCAGAGGGCTTTACAGGCTTCGGGTGGAGCGATTGAAAATCCTGGCAGGATTAAAGAAATTAGAAAAACAATAGCAAGAACTCTCACGGTAATCAATGAGCAGAAAAAAATTCCTGAACCTGAAAAAGGAAAAACCACTTAAAATTTTTATTAAGCAAATATGTTACTATAATACATGAAACCTTCTAAAAAGGAAATAAATAGAAAAAAAGAAAACATTATACACCACGAGCTGATTGGATTACCAGTACGAGTAACTAAGAGTACGCATAATGGTTATCTAGTCAGTGGAGTGGTAGTCGATGAAACAAAAAACATGATTATCATAGAAAGCAATGGAATAAAAAAGATCCCAAAAAATGTGTCAACCTTTGAATTCTTACTTTCTGAGGCTGAAACAGTAAAGGTGGAAGGGGCGAAAATCATTGGCAGGCCCGAGGATCGTATTAAAAATATGTACAAAGTTAAAAAAATCCGCAAACCTTTTAAACAACGCTGAAAAATCGGTTCATCTATAAAAATGTAATATTAATTTAGGCTAACTTTACAAACTTTATAAAAAAGGAACTCACATAGAACAGAGTGGAATTATAATGGCGAGAAATATTGGAATAGAAGTTACCCCCCCCAAAAACAAATGTGATGATGATCTTTGTCCATTCCATGGAAAATTACCAGTGCATGGGAGGATATTTGAAGGTTCAATTGTTAGTGATAAGATGCAAAACACAGTAATAGTTAGGCGTGATTACCTTTGGTTTGTTAAAAAGTATAGGCGATATGAGCGTAGACATTCACACACTCCAGCACATAAGCCTCCTTGTATCGATGTTAAAGTTGGAGATTTAGTAAAAATTATGGAGTGTCGTCGAATTAGTAAAACAGTATCATTTGTGGTTGTAGAGAAGAAGGAGGAGTAGTAAATGCCTAAAAGAGGTCGTGGACGAGTAGGCGCATTATTTATTCCGGACATATCAAGAGGATTAAACGTAGGCGCAAAAATCCCCTGTACAGACAACTCCGGTGCGAGAATCGTGGAAATAATTTCCGTAGTTGGGTACAAGGGGCGACTGAGGAGACTGGCTTCCGCTTCTGTCGGAGACATGGCGGTAGTGTCAGTTAAGAAGGGAACTCCAGACATGCGGCGACAGGTATTAAGAGCAATAATTGTAAGACAAAATAAACCGTACCGTAGACCTAATGGTGGTTGGATCCAGTTCGAAGATAATGCAGCGGTAATAACTAATCCGGAGGGTCAGCCTAAAGGATCAGAAATTAGAGGGCCAGTAGCCAAAGAGGCCGCGGAACGTTGGCCACGCTTGGCCGGTGTTGCAAGCACGATTATTTAAATTTTGCAGGAAGTAGAGTTAATGAAATCGAAAAAACCCAGAACACAAAGAAAAAGAATCTACACAGCCCCCAAACACAGGCAAAGGAAACTGATTAGCGCAGCCTTAACACCAGATTTGAAAGCAAAATACGGTATAAGGTCCATGCCTATTCGTAAAGAGGATGAAGTTGTTGTTATAACTGGTTCATTTTCTGGCCTGGAGGGTAAAGTAGAGAAGGTGGATACCGAGAATTATCGAATACAAGTAGAAGGCGCCTCCGTAGAGAAAGCTGATGGAACCACAATTTTTCAACCTATCCATCCATCCAATGTAATGATTGGTAAACTTAAACTGGATGATAAAAGAAGAAAGGAGATTATAAAGCGAAAAACAGGAGCAGCAGAGGTCGATTAGTTTGGGTAAAATGGGAGAAAGAAAGCAGCAAAAAAGAATATCTTCACCAAAAATTTGGCCAATTCATAGGAAGGAAGCCAAGTGGGCTGTAAAATCTAGAGCCGGTCCACACGGAGTCCAGGAAAGTTTACCTCTTCTAATACTGATCCGGGATATTCTGCAGTATGGCTATAGTTTTCGTGAGGTGAAACGCATTCTTTCAGAGGGAAATGTAAGAGTTGATGGGAAGGTCAGACGCGACCATAAGTTTCCTGTGGGCCTAATGGATGTGGTTGAAATTCCAAAATTAAACAAGTTTTTCCGTATATTGCCCTTGCCGAAAAAGGGGGTGAGGCCAGTTCCCATCGAAGGTGGAGAAGCCTCTTATAAACTATGCCAAATAGAAAATAAGGTGACAGTAAAGAAAGGTCATCTGCAGATAAATTTGCATGATGGACGCAATATTCTTTTCCGAATGGATGATCCTAAAATATCTCCTAATGAATCGGTTCCCTACAAAACCAAAGACACATTAAAGATTTCTATACCTGATCAAGAAATTCTGGGCCATATTCCGTTCAAGGAGGGAAACTTCGCTATAGTTATCGATGGAAAAAATATGGGATTTCAGGGAAAAATTAGGGAAATCACTCCAAGATTTGGACCCCACGCGAGCGTGGTTTCATTAGAGGCTCCGGATGGTAATGTTTTTGAAACCGCTTTAGAGTATGTCTTTCCAGTAGGAGAAAAAGAACCTGAAATTAAACTTGTGGAAAACGTGTTGGAGAGTTGATTCTTTGAGTGATGAGGCAATTGATAAAGAGTACTTTTTAAATCAATGGAAAGAAAATCCAATGCGAAAACCCCAAATTGAGAAAGTGGTAGTTAATTTCGGCGTTGGTGCCAGCGGTGAAAAGCTAGTCAAGGCTACCAATGTACTGGAAAGCTTAACTGGGCAAAAACCCGTTCAAAGAAAAACCCAGAAGACTATTCGTGACTGGGGGATAAGAAAAGGGGAGCCTATATCTTGTAAGGTAACTCTTCGGAGAGAAAGGGCCTACGGATTCTTAAAGAGAGCTCTTGAAGTCGTAGAAATGCGACTTGAAACAACATCAATAGATAAAAGTGGAAACTTTGCTTTTGGAATCAAGGAACACATTGAGATTCCGGGGGTTCGCTATGATCCCCAACTAGGCATCTTCGGGATGGATATCTGCGTCACTATGGAACGCCCCGGATACCGGATTAAGCGAAGAAGAAATATGCGTAAAAGGATTCCCCACTCACATAAAATGACCAAAGAAGAAACAATAATTTTCATGGAGGAAGAATTCGGATTATCCTTCGAAGAAAAGAAAGAGGAGAGCTATTATTAATGTCAAAAAAAAGGTTTGGTAGAGGCAGTCGTAAATGCAAAGTCTGTGGCACCCACAGGGCAGTTATAAGACGGTACAACTTGTATATATGCAGAAGATGTTTCAGAGAAAAGGCAGAAAAAATTGGCTTCAAGAAATACGAATAAATTTATGAGGTGAAATCTTGACCAGAAATGATCCAGTCGCAGATGCGCTCTGCAACATAAATAATAGTGAAAGCGTAGGGAAGAGAGAAGTGACTATCAATATCGCTTCCAAACTCATTGGAAACATCCTCCGAGTAATGCAAAAACAAGGATATATTGGTGAGTTTGAATACATAGACGATGGGCGTGCGGGTAAATTCCGAGTACAACTCCTTGGAAGAATAAATAAATGTGGGGTAATAAAACCGCGATTCCCCGCGAAATTAAAAAACTTCGAAGAGGTGGAAAAACAGTACCTGCCTGCCCAAGACTTCGGAATATTAATTGTTTCAACTCCATACGGGGTAATATCGCACACCGAGGCCAAAGCCCAAAAAACGGGTGGTAGATTAATGGCATACGTGTATTAGAGAGTAAGAAAAAAACAGGTTCATAATAAGGGGAGACTAATTTTTAGTAGGATACCTAATAATGCTATCTCTTATTTCAAATAATGTATTTTAAAACAAATTAAATTAATTTAAAGTATTTTCCACTCGATTTCGTCGCCAACATATTTTCTATATACGTAAACACCGTCACTAAAAATTCTGGGATCCTTTTTTCTAATTCTAGTAGCTTGTTGGATATTAGCCGCAGATTGTCCAATTTTTTCCTTGTCTACACCCTCAAGAATAACGTTATCCCCTTCGATTCGAACATCAACCCCGTCCAGCACTCTTGCCTTTCGATCGCTTCTTTCCCCTAAGAAATTTTTTATATGAAGCATATTTTTCGCTGAGTCGTATTCAACGCTTACTGGGAAATGGGCGTACACGATTTTCATTTCATATCTAAATTTACGGGTTACCCCTTCTATCATATTCTGTAGGTGGCTTTTTATAGTGCCAAGTAGAGCTAATTTCTTCTTGTCCGGGAAAAATGTCTCCAAAATAATCTTATTATCTGTTTTAGTAATATCAATTTTCCTAGCATGTGAAAAATCTTTGCTTATGGATCCTAAAGGGCCACTCATCTCTACAACCATGTCTTTAACATGTACATTGATATTGCTGGGAATCTTGACTTCTAATTTCTCATATGCTATTTTGACCATTTTTTTCCTTCCTTAGGTTTTAGGTAGATCCTTTGTAAAGATTTTCTTGTTATTATTAAACTCTTTCTAGATATCGACTAACCACTATTGGATCTTATGGTGATGGACATCAAGCCTAGTACGTTTAAATTAATATTTCTTACGGGTGGAGAGGATAATTACTTATGATTTACTTATAAAGTTTTTAGGAATTTTTTTCCTTATAAATTCACTAGCCGACTGGCCAATACCACTCATAAACGGTTTTGTTGTCTTTTTTGAAGATTGATGATCACTTGACTATTCTTTCACTCCACTCTTCTGCCATCCTCATGAGCTCGTTTGTTGCCATTCGGTCCAGTTTGGCGGTTCCCTTATTTCTTAATTGCTTAGCCACTTTTGTCATTTCATAGAAAGCAGGATTTGAAGGGTAGCGAGACTGTAGTGAGTCTCTCACATCTTCCAACTTGTTGGCAATGTCTGCGGCAGTCGATCTTTTTTCCAAGGCATCAACTAGTGGTGAAAACGCACTTGCAGGTCCTCTTAAACCGGCTCTGGCATAAATAACATTGGCCGAAGCGCTGTCTTCCTCAGCCGCAGCTGCAAAAGCTGGAGTGGCTGGAACGCCTACTTGTGCCGACTCAATAACCTCTTTTAGACTGTTCAAGTCTTCTTGTAAAGATTCTCGTAATTGCTGTGGAAGCGTGGAATTCAAGTTTTGAATGCTTGTTTGAATGGCTTGAGTGTTTGCCTGAATACTTGAAATACTGGCTTTTATTTCATTAAAAACAGAGGCAACAACCTTTGCAAAATCATCCATTATACTCTTAAGTGCAGAAAGTTCCTCGTAAATCTTGGAGACTTTATCCTTTTCTTCTCCCATAATTGAGCCTCCTTAAATTATTTATTAAATTGGATTTATCGACTCATGGGATAATTTCTAAACCGCAAATTAAACGGGTTTTTGTTATTCGTATTGACTAAGGACTAATTCAAGTTTAATTTATTGTTTTTGAAGTATATAAATTGTATATGAGTGGCATTCGTTCAATCAACACTAAATATAATTA